>JAAYYM010000105.1 GCA_012515365.1 Clostridia bacterium | reverse complement strand
TGCGGACATAATCGTGTTTTGTGGGGTGTCATTTATGGGAGAGAGTGCTAAAATTCTAAACCCGCAAAAACGTGTTTTTATGCCTGATGCAAGTGCTGACTGTGCGATGGCACACATGGTCAATCAAGATTTGATCCACAAAATGAAACAGAAATATGATGATCTTTGTGTCGTCTGCTATATCAATTCAACAGCACAGATCAAGAGCTATTCAGATGTTTGTGTGACTTCTGCAAATGCAGTTAAGATCGTAAAGAGTCTTCCGAATCAGAATATTTTCTTTATTCCGGACGGAAATCTGGGTCGATATGTGGCACAACAGGTACCGGAAAAAAATATTGTGTTAAATGACGGATATTGTCCCATTCATGCGGCATTGACCGTAGCAGACATCAGGGCAGCAAAGAAATTACATCCAAATGCAGAATTTGCCGTGCATCCGGAATGTACATATGAAGTGCTTGCAGAAGCTGACTACATAGGCAGTACATCAGGAATTATTCAGTATGTAACAGCCTCTGAGAAGACAGAGTTTTTGATTGGTACAGAAATTGGTGTTTTCTATGAACTGAAAAAGAGAAATCCAAATAAGTGTTTTTATCCTTTGACGAATCAACAGATTTGTGCAGATATGAAAAAAGTGACATTAGAAAATGTGTTAGAAGTGCTGAAATTAGAAACCAATGAGGTATTTGTGACAGAAGAGCTTAGAAAAAAAGCCATGAGACCTTTAGAACGTATGCTGGAGCTTGGCTGTTAATGAAATGAGGAGCCTAATGAAAAAAACTGATATATTAATAGTAGGAACAGGCTGTGCCGGACTCTATTGCGCACTGAATCTTCCTCGTAACAAAAAGATCATGATGATCACAAAGGCTGATGTTGAAAGCAGTGATTCTTTTCTGGCTCAGGGTGGTATGTGCATGCTAAAGGATGAGAGCGATTATAACAGCTACTTTGAAGATACAATGAAAGCCGGTCATTATGAGAATGATAAAAAATCTGTGGAGATCATGATCCGTTCCTCGCAGGATGTGGTAAAAGATTTGCTTTCCTATGGTGTGGAGTTTCACCGTGAAGAGGATGGTGCGCTTGCTTATACGCGTGAGGGCGCACATTCCCAAAAACGGATTGTATACTATAAAGATATCACAGGTAAAGAAATCACAAGTAAACTGTTAAGTCAGGTGAGGCAACTGCCAAATGTCGAGATGTATGAGCATACCAGGCTTTACGATATCCTATGTAAGGATCAGATCTGCTATGGTGCTGTGATCCGGAAAGAGAATCAGGAGATTGAAACGGTACTTGCTGACCAGGTTGTATTGGCAACAGGCGGAATCGGCGGATTATACCGCCACTCGACAAATTATAGACATCTGACCGGAGACGCGCTTGCTATTGCTGTGCGTCATCAGATCGAACTTAAGGACATTAATTATGTACAGGTACACCCAACAACCTTGTATTCTGAAAAATATGAAGACAGAAGTTTTTTGATCTCAGAATCAGTACGAGGTGAGGGGGCAAGACTATATGACAAAAATATGCGGCGTTTTGTGAATGAACTCCTTCCAAGAGATCTTTTGACAGAAGCGATCTTAAAGCAGATGAAAGAGGATCAGACGGAATTTGTCTGGGAGGATTTGCGTCCGATCCCGAAAGAAGAGCTGGAATCACATTTTCCAAATATCGTGACACACTGTTATGCAATGGGGTATGATGTAACGAAAGAATGTATCCCTGTTGTTCCTGCACAGCACTATTTCATGGGAGGTATTCGTGTAGATCACTATAGCAGGACAAGTATGGAGTGCCTATATGCCATTGGAGAAACAGCCTGCAACGGCGTCCATGGAAAAAACCGCCTTGCAAGCAATTCTCTGCTGGAGAGTCTGGTGTTTGCAAAGCGTGCCGCAAAAGATATGGCGATTACCCCGGTACTTAAGAGAGACTGGGATGAACCATCATGGTCATTTTACAAGGAAGAGGCAGAGCTTGATGCAGTTTATAAGGTTATGATCAAAAAGGCTATGATTCGGGCAGAATCCAAAATCATTTCTGCGTAATCACCTGAAAAAATACAGATAATGGAGGAAATAAGATGTTTGATTCAATTACATTAACTTTAAATGTGGATCCTTTGATCCAGAGTGCACTTAAGGAGGATATTTCAAGTGAGGATGTGACCACAAACAGTGTCATGCCTTATGCAAAGCAAGGAGAGGCAGATCTGATCTGCAAGCAGGATGGTGTGATCTGTGGACTTCAGGTATTCACCAGAGTATTTGAATTATTGGACAAAAATGCACAGGTGGAGTGCTTTGTAAGCGATGGTGACCAAGTGAGTCAAGGACAGCTCCTGGCAAAACTTCATGGGGATATCCGCGCGCTGTTATGCGGAGAGCGCACAGCACTGAATTATCTGCAGCGCATGAGTGGGATTGCGACTTATACAAATTCAGTGGCAGTCTTGCTTAAGGGAACCAAAACAAAACTGCTTGATACAAGAAAGACAACGCCTAATAATCGCATTTTTGAAAAATATGCAGTCAGAACAGGTGGAGGAAACAATCATCGTTATAATTTGTCTGACGGAGTCCTGCTTAAGGACAACCATATCGGTGCTGCCGGTGGTGTCAAGGAAGCTGTTACCATGGCAAAAGCATATGCACCTTTTGTCAGAAAGATTGAAGTAGAGGTAGAAACGTTGCGTATGGTGAAAGAAGCAGTGGAAGCCGGAGCTGACATTATCATGTTGGATAATATGTCTCACGATGATATGAAACAGGCAATCGAGCTAATCGCGGGAAGAGCGCAGGTGGAAATTTCAGGAAATGTAACAAGAGATAATGTTGCAAAACTAGTGGATCTTGGTGTAGACTATATTTCAAGTGGAGCACTTACACATTCAGCTCCGATTATGGATATTTCACTGAAAAACTTACATGCAGTATAAAACAGGAGAATGATATGGCTATCATGAGTGGCGAAGAACGTAGAGAAAAAATCATACATATGCTTTCTGACAGTAAGGAACCCATTTCAGGTGTTTCTCTTGCAAAACAGCTTGAAGTGAGCAGACAGGTCATTGTACAGGATATCGCATTGCTTCGAGCCAGAGATATCGATATTTATTCTACATGCAGGGGCTATATGATCAACCAGCAGGTCGAATGCAGCAGGATTCTTAAAATTCATCATGGTGAAGAGGATGTAGAAAAGGAACTGAAAGCAATTGTTGATCTGGGTGGCAGAGTCAAGGATGTGTTTGTTTTTCATAAAATCTACGGTGTGATCAAGGCAGATATGAATATCAGATCCCGCAGAGATGTGGATGAGTATATGAAAGGGATCAAGAGTGGAAAATCAGGGCTTCTTATGAACGTTACCTCCGGCTATCATTATCATACTGTTATCGCGGAAAGTGAAGAAGTGCTGGATTTGATTCAGGACAAAATTCAGGAGTTAGGCTTTTTAGCAAAGCTGCAGGAATATGAACCGGTAGACTTCTGGAGTCGATAAAATATGAAAACCAATACAAATACTATCAAGTAACTATTTATTAAGATAAGCTATTGACAATAAATCGAACCACGAGTACAATTAATTATAAATCGTACTCGTGGTTCGATTTGTTTGCTTTTGATTCTTTCGATATTTTTATGAGTTTAAAATCATGTTATGCTTGGAAGTTTAACAATTGCATGAAATAGATCGAGAACGTCAGAACGACAGAAGGATAGAGAATAATAGAAGGATAGAGAATAATAGAAGGATAGAGAATAATAGAAGGATAGAGAAAGATAGAGAAAGAGAGAAGTGCTATGGCTAGGAAAAAAGAACCGGAGCTCATCCATGTGAATCAAGAAAAGATTGCAGCAGTAGCAAGGCAGTTATTTCTAAAAAAAGGAATCGCAGAAACGAAAATTGATGAGATTGCCAAAACAGCAGGAATGAGCAAATCAACTTTATATGTGTATTTTAAAAGTAAGGAAGAAATTAAGAATTACTTATCATTGGAAGCAATGAACGATTTGCTGTTAAGGATACAGGCAGGACTTGAAAACAAGAAAAATTCACTAAAAGAACGTTATCTGATGATCTGTCATACATTTGTGGATTATAAGGAACAGTATCCGTTTAACTTTCAACTATTAGTAGAAGAAATCAGTGTGGATGGTCCCGTGTATATGACGGACCCATATTTAGAAAGTATTTATCAGACCGGGGAAGCAATCAACCAGTGTATCATTGACAGTCTTTTAGAAAAGGGAGAAGTACATCAAAAGGAAGAGCTGATAAGGACAGTATTTACACAGTGGGGTAGTATTTATGGTGTGATTGTGCTGGCAGACAATAAAGAAGCATACATCAAAAAGGAGTTACATATGACAAAAAGAGAATTTTTGGATAAAAGTTTCGAAGATTTGTTTAAGGTCATGGGAGGTGCACTATGACAACAGGTATCATATTAGCAGTTATTTTTTTGCTCAATTGCATGACAGCCATCATGACAAAAAGAGTGATCAAACATGTTGGAATGAGAAAAATATGTTATCGGATCCATATGATTACCGGTATTGGGATGTTGATTTTGGCAGTGATCCATGTTGGCCTGACGTTTCCTTTGCGTCATCAGAGACCTGCTATGATGTATGTTACTGGCATCTTGATGATTACTGCATCAGCATGTGCGCTGACGGCATGGGTATGTAGAAAAAAAATAGGAAAGATGTGGAGTGGATTTCATAAATTTCCGTCAGTTATCATCTTGCTTTGCCTGTTGATTCATATTTTCTTTGGTATCAGCAGTTTGACAGAATATCGAAAAGCAGTAGAGAATATCAGCATTCATTCAATTGATGTTTCTGATCTGTCAGATGGAATCTACTATGGGGAATGCAACGTTGGTTATATCTATGCCAGAGTGTGCGTGAATATTTCGAATGGGAGTATTCAGAATGTTTCCTTAATGGAGCATCGAAAAGAACGAGGACAGCGGGCAGAGGTGATTCCACAGCGGATTACAGAGAAACAAAAAACGAAGGTAGACGCTGTATCAGGTGCAACGAACTCAAGCAAGGTGATCATGAAGGCAGTAGAAAATGCATTATCTGAGGAAATAGAAAAAGAATAAGAAGAATTAGTAGAAGGAGCAGAGAGATGAAAGGAATTTATTTTAGTGGAACAGGAAATTCTAAATATTGTCTGGAGATTTTTATGAATCTGATGGATTCAAAATCGACAGCTGAAACATGTATATCAATAGAGGATCCGGAGTTGAAAGAGAAGATTTTAAGTGAAGAGGAGCTTGTATTTAGCTATCCGGTCCAATATAGCAATGTTCCTAAGATCTTAACAGATTTTATAAAAGATCATTCAGCACTTTGGAATGGGAAACGAATTTTTATCATTGCAACAATGGGACTCTTTAGTGGTGATGGTGCAGGATGCCTGGGCAGGCTTTTAGGTAAATATGGTGCAGCCATTACAGGAGGACTTCATCTGCGGATGCCGGATAGCATTTGTGATGAGAAAGTGCTGAAACATACGACAGAGGAAGAGCAGGAAATCATAAAGGCAGCGGAACAAAAGATCATGAATGCAGTGAGTCAGATCAAAGCCGGAGAATTTCCACAGGACGGAATCGGAATTTGCAGTCATTTAGCGGGTTTGTTTGGACAAAGACTATATTTTTACTCAAAAACCAAGAAGTATACTGATCGTATCAGGATCAACGAAAATACCTGCACAGGTTGTGGAGCATGTGTGAAACAGTGTCCCATGCAGAATCTGTCTGTTTCAAAAGAAGGAATTGCACAAGCTGGTGCAATGTGTACGATGTGTTACCGTTGTGTCAATTTATGTAAGACACAGTCAATCACACTGCTAGGAACAAAAGTAATTCATCAGAGAGTACCACTTGAGTTTCATGGTCTTGAGGAGCAATGAATATGAAAATCACCTATGTTTATCACAGTTCTTTTATGATAGAGGACGTCCTTACGAATGGAGAGAAAGTCGTTTTATTATTTGATTATTTCAAAGGGGAGCTGCCGGCATTTGATCGAAATGCATACGTGTACATGTTTGCAAGTCATAAGCATCCGGACCATTTTACATTAGATCTTTTCAGAGATTTTAAAGACTGCCCCAATATTAAATTTTATCTTGGAAATGATATCAAACTAAGTGACAGTTATCTGGAGCGAAAGGGAATTGACCCGGGTATTAAGAGTCGGATTGTGCGCATGCCAAGGCACACGATGATATCTGATCATGGAATTGTGATCGAAACGCTTGATTCTACTGATCAGGGTGTAGCGTTTCTGGTGTCGTATGACGGGAAAACTATATTTCATGCAGGTGATTTAAACTGGTGGTACTGGGAGGGTGAAACGGCGCAGGAGAAGAAATCAATGGAAAAACGCTTTAAGCAAGAAATTGACCGCTTGAAGGGAAGACCAATTGATGTGGCTTTCTTTCCTACGGATCCAAGACTGGAAGCTTATTATGATTATGGACTTTCTTATTTGTGTGAAATCAGTTGTCCTAAAATGATCTTTCCTATGCATATGTGGGAACAGTATGAGGTGATCCAGCGCTTGAAAAATGATGCGAAACATAGCCAATACGCTGATCGCATACAAGCGTATATCTAGAACATGCTGGTTTTGTGAATGAAAAAAGAGATTACATATCAAAAAAACTGATCTCAATGAAATGGCATGCAAATGTAGGATTCTATTTACCTACTTTGATTTGTTAGAGACGTAAATTGCATGCTAACAAATTGATTGTGATATAACAGCATGTAAAGTTAGAAAAAATAGTGAAATTACTACATCCTAGAAGAAAAGAAATCCCCCAATGACATGTAATGAGCTTTATTCATTGGAATGCCTAAAAAGAGATACTGCGGTAGCTCTTTTTTTAGTATGCCGTCAAGGATATTTTCCTGTGCGAGAACTCTCCACTATGCGAGAACTCTCCTTTGACTGAAAGAATAAGGTGACAAATGTAAATTGCCAAAGTGTTTCTTTTGATTTACAATACATTCAATGAACAATTATTCAATGAATATCTATTCAATAAAAGTAAATTCCGAGAATCGGAATTCAGAAAACAGGAGTTAAGTGAACAAGAATTCAATAAATGGATCGTTAACATGAAGGTTTAAGGGGATACCCAGACACGGTACAAATGCATTTTTAAGGAGGAATCAGATGCCGACAAGAGAGGAACAGAAGGAGCAAAGACGCAAAACGATTATCATAGTTGCACTGGAGTTGTTTATTTCCAGAGGTTATGCAGCGACACGCATTACAGATATTGCAGAAGCAGCAGATATGAGTATGGGATTACTGTTTCATTATTTTCCTTCGAAAGAGAAGCTCTATGAGGAGCTGATTCAAATCGGGATCACCGGACCTCAGAGTGTGATGCAGACAGAATATCCGATGGATAATCCGCTTGAATTTTTCTATCAGGCGGCACAGGGGATTATGAATGCCTTAAAGGAACCTGCTGTAGGGAAGTTCTTTGTATTGATGAAACAGGCATGCATGGATGTGAGCTTGTCAGATGAGATAAAGAAACTACTAGAGAAAATGACGATTATTGAAGATTCTGTTCCGATCATCGAGGCGGGACAGCGTATCGGAACAATCAGGGAAGGCAGTGCGATCACACTATCCAGAGTTTTCTGGGGCTCCATTCAAGGAGTAGCAGAATATTCTGCTGCGTACCCAGACATGGAGCTGCCGGATAGTCGAATCTTTGGAGACATATTAGCAAAAAGGTAACGAGCAGCAAAACACAAAAGACAAACACAAAACACAAAACACAAAACACAAAACACAAAACACAAAAAAACTGAAAAGAGGAAAAAAAACATGAGTACAAAAAAGAAAATTATCATTATCGGAGGCGGCGTTTCGGGATTGACCGCGGGAGTCTATGCACAGAAGCTGGGATTTGACAGCGTGATTTATGAAAAGCACAAGATAGCGGGGGGGGCAGTGTACAGGCTGGGATAGACAGGGTTATCATATTGATAACTGCATACACTGGCTGACAGGAACAAAAGAAGGCTCCGATCTGCACGATGACTGGGTCACTCTTGGTGCGTTGGGCGATATAGAGGTTTATCAGCCGAAGAGCTTTGGGACTTATGAAATAAATGGAACACGTGTTACGATCTGGAATGATCCAGACCGTTTGGAACAGGAGTTGCTTCAGATCGCACCAGAAGATGCAAAACGGATCAAACGATTTGTTAAAGATATTAAGCTTTCAGCGACAATGACTATGCCAACGAAGGTGCCGATGGAAATGATGAGTGCCAAGGATGGGATGAAACTACTTCTTTCCATGAGAAAACTGTTCACCTGCTGCATGAGTCCTGATTACACCTTGATGTCATTGGTAGTCAGTCTTGCGTCAATTGCAAGCGGAGATGGAGGTGTGCCAAAATATGTGAGTCGCTCCATGGCACAGCGAATGGCAGACCGTTATTGTGAAATGGGTGGCAAGCTTTTATTGGGGCAGGAAGTTGACCAAATATTGGTTAAGGATAACCGCGCCTGTGGAATTAAGCTTGCAAATGGAGAGGAAATCGTAGCAGATTATGTGATTCCGGCATGCGATATGCATTTTACGATTGAAACTTTACTGAGAAATCGTTATCATATAGAAGAGTACGAAAACAGATACAAGGATTACCGCACCTATCCGGTACCAACTTCTGTACTGGTGGGTATCGGAGTTGAGGCTGATTTGAGCGAGTATCCGGATACATTTTCATGGGAGTGCAAGGAAATCAAAGTTGGAAACACACAGATCAACAGGATTGCATACAAAAATTATGCATATGAAAAGACCTTTGCACCAGAAGGATGTACGACAATTACGACTGCATTCCTTCAGTATGATGAGGATTATCTGGTGTGGAAAGAGTTGTATCAGAATCAGGAAGCATATAAGAAAGAAAAAGACCGTATTGGTCAATTTGTAAAAGAAGAAATTGAGAGAGTGCATCCGGAATTACAAGGAAAGCTTCGCGTGCTGGATGTGGCGACTCCTGTGACTTATGAGCGCTATTGCAATGCTTATCATGGTGCATGGATGTCATTTATCTTGAAGCCAGGACAAAAACGACTGACTTTTAATGGAATTATTCCGGAATTATCAAACTGTTATCTGGCAGGACAGTGGATGATCTCACCGGGCGGGCTGCCAGGTGCTGTTAATTCAGGCAAATCTGCAGTACAGCGTATATGCAAAGCTGAGGGAATGCCTCTTATGTAATACATGAAAATATATGATCATTTAGGTGTTGACTCAAGTGTCGAAACGTGATCAAAAGGAGTCTGACTGATGGTAAAACCTTCAAAGATTATTAAGAGCAGAAGGAAAAATATTTCTTTAATGATTGATAAGCAGGGCGATTTGATTATCAAAGCACCTACATTTGTGACCAATCGAGAACTCTATGATTTGGTTGAAAGAAAACAGGACTGGGTTCTTAAAAAGCAAAGAGAAGTACTGGAGCAGGTAAAAGCGCGCCAGTTTTCTTTGGTTGAGGGGGCAAAGCTTATGTTTCAAGGTGAAGATGTGACAATTCACATCGGAGATTTTCCTAAAATCCGGATCAAAGAAGGTCAGCTTTATCTGCCATCAAATCCTAAGACTGAGCGGATGGAGCGAGCTTTATGTGACTGGATGAAACAACAGGCGGCTTATTTGATCGAAGAGAGTTTATCTCATTATTCAGACGTGATCGGTGTGGAATATGAGGAATACAAGCTTTCCAATGCCAGAACCAGGTGGGGAACCTGCAATTCCAATCATATTTTGAGATTTTCGTGGAGACTGGTCATGTGCCCACAGGATATCCTGGATTATGTTGTTGTTCATGAACTATGTCATATTGGTTGCATGAACCACAGCAAAGCATTCTGGGAACGAGTAGGACGCGCACTCCCGGATTATAAACAACGCCGTAAGTGGCTGCGAACCCATCAGGCAATCATGGACTTCATGTGAAAATTTTACATGAATTATGTTTATGATGGAACGTCAATATGATAGAATGGAAATAGTGATTTGATGTATGGTCAGATTGTATCAAGTGGAGGCAGAGTAAATGAAAAAAAGCTTACGCGCTGAGTTTACGCGACGTCAGTACATGCTCTCAAAGGACTTTGAATTATATTATTACAGTGACAAGAATCTTCCTCAAGGAGAATCTCATACGCATCCTTATTATGAGTTTTATTTTTTTTTAGAGGGTGAGGTGTCAATCCAGGTGGAGGATCAGACTTATCCACTTCATGCAGGAGATATCGTGCTGATTCCGCCCAAAATCTCACATCAGGCTTTGATTCATCAGTCTGGTGTTCCTTATCGTAGATTTGTGCTGTGGATCAGTAAACAGTATTGTGATCAGCTGGGAGAGCTTTCTGAGGACTATCTCTATTTCATTGGGCATGTGACCAAAACCAAGGAATATGTCCTTCATAATGATATGATTACCTTTAATACGATACAGGCAAAGGTATTTTCACTTTTAGAGGAAATTCATTCTAAGCCATTTGGATTTGAACCGCAGATTACGATTGATGTGAATGATCTGATGCTGCATTTAAGCCGCATTGCATATGAGCAGACCCACTCAGATTTCTCATCCGGAGGCAAAAATCTATACCAGAATATCACAGACTATATCGAACAGCATTTAGATGAAACACTGACACTTGACGGGTTGGCAAAGGAGTTTTATGTCAGCAAATATCATATCTGCCATGTGTTTAAGGATCGTATGGGGATATCAATTCATCAGTATATCCTAAAAAAACGCTTGCATGCGTGCAAACATGCGCTGTTTAAGGATATGAGCATCAGTGCTGTTTATCAGTCCTTTGGATTCAAGGATTATTCAGGTTTTTATAGAGCATTTAAAAAAGAATTCGGGATCTCGCCCAAAGAATATAGAGATTCCGAACATGTATGGAGGAAATAGCAGATGAAACTGAATTATAAACGGACTGTTTTAATTGGATTGGCGTTCATGTCGATCTGCATGTTTTGGCAAATGTATGATGGAGTCATTCCACTGATGTTAAAACAAACCTTTCACATTTCAGATTCGATCGCAGGAGCAATCATGGCATTTGATAATGTGATTGCACTCTTTTTGCTGCCGATCTTCGGTGCTTTTTCTGATAAATGTAATACAAAAATAGGACGACGCATGCCTTTTATCATTGCAGGAACGGTGATAGCAGTCATGCTGATGACATTCATTCCGATATTTGATAATCATTATGCAGCTTCACCAGAGAAGATTTATCTGGTGCTATTCATTTTTAGTCTGGGAATTCTGTTAATTGCTATGGGTATTTACCGGTCACCGGCTGTAGCCCTGATGCCGGATGTCACTCCAAAACCATTAAGGAGTAAGGCAAATGCCATCATCAATCTAATGGGAGCGATAGGTGGAATCGTGTACCTGATTATAGCGAGTATATTGTTTTCAGCAAAAAAAACGCAGGGGCTTTCGCATGTAAATTATCAATCAGTTTTTGTAATTGTATCGATTCTGATGGCTGTTTCTGTCATTGTATTGTTTGCTACGACCAAGGAGCCTAAGCTTGTAGCAGAATTAAGAGAATACGAAGCACTCCATCCTGAGGATGACGGTCTGATCGTTGATCAAAAGACCGGTCAGCAGCAGATGTCAAAGGAAGTCAAGAAGAGTCTGGCTTTTTTGCTGGCTTCGATCGCATTGTGGTTTACAGCATATAATGCTATTACAACAGCCTTTACAAAATACGCGCAACAGGAATGGAATATGGCATTGGGAGAAGCAAGTATGTGTTTGACCATTGCAATGGCTGTAGCAATCGTTTCCTATATTCCGATTGGAGAACTTTCATCTAAAATAGGAAGAAAGAAATCAATTCTGATCGGTGTCGCAATGTTAGCAGGAAATTTTCTGCTGGGTGCAGTCATGACCTATGTGTTGAGTGAATTTTCCCCTGTTCTCTATGTCATTTTCGGCGGGATCGGAATTGCGTGGGCGACGATCAGCGTCAATTCACTTCCTATGGTAGTGGAGATGTGCAAGGATTCTGATGTCGGAAAATTTACAGGGCTGTATTATACATTTTCAATGTCGGCACAGATCATCACGCCTATTTTATCTGGACTTTTGCTTGAACACGTTGGATATTTTACGTTGTTTCCATATGCAGTTTTCTTTTCCGCAGCTTCCTTCATTACGATGCTGATGGTAAAACATGGAGATAATAAACCGACTTTACCCAAGGACAGAATAGAGCTGCTAGGTGCTGATGATTAATAAATAAAGGAAGATAAGCGATGATTACTTTAAGTTCTTATATTACGACAATTCTAATCTATATATTATCAATTGTAACATTCATACTTATTTTGATCGGTATTGCACTTTTTTGTATTCAGCCAAACTGGTATCGGGATGCATCAGATTTTACCGGAAAGCTTTACGCACACAGAGGACTGCATGGAAGCAATATTCCTGAAAATTCTCTCACAGCGTTTAGACTGGCAAGAGAAAAGGGCTATGGAGTCGAACTGGATGTGCAGATGACAAAGGATTTTAAGCTGGTGGTGTTTCATGATGCGACACTGAAACGCATGTGCGGAGTAGAAGGTTATCTGCGTGATTATACGTATGAGGAATTACAGGCATTTTCCCTAAAGGGAACGAAAGAGCGGATACCGTTGTTTGAAGAGGTTCTGAAAGAATTAGGTGAAACCACATTGATCTGCGAGTTAAAAAGTGATAACGGAATTCGCAATTATGAATTTTGTAATATGGTCGACCATGCATTGTCATTTTATCAGGGAAAGTATTGCATAGAATCCTTCAGCCCGTTTCTGACAGGCTGGTTTTCCAGAAAACATCCGGAGATTATCAGAGGGCAGCTTTCCTGTGATATGAAAAATGAACAGGGACAAAATGCCATTACGAATTTTCTGCTTACGAATTTGTTACTTAACTGTGTCAGCAGACCAGACTTTATTGCCTATAATTTCAAGGATACCAAATGCCTGGGGTATCAGATATGCAAACGACTTTATAAGCCTCACAGATTTGCATGGACGCCAAGAGGAAAAGAAGAAATTGAGCTTGCTATGAAAGAGTTTGATACGATTATTTTTGAAGAGGAAAAGAGGTCAAAATTTTAGAAAAATGATTGACTTAATGCAGTTGATGTGGTAATATTAACATCGTTGTAAGTGCGCGTAGCTCAGCTGGATAGAGCGTCTGGCTACGGACCAGAAGGTCGGGGGTTCGAATCCTCTCGCGCACGGCCTTCAAAAAGAGCTTGTTGAAAGCTCTTTTTTTATGCACTTCACATAGGGGATTCGTGTTCTTGATGCATACGTGCATAGGACAGTCGACGTTGTTTTGGCGTGATTCCTTTGATTTTCTTATAGGTCTTGATAAAATGGCTGCAGTCGGTGAAGCCGGTTTCCTGACTGATGTAATTTAGCGTACAATCGGTGAACAGAAGCATACCGTCTGCTTTACATACTTTGATGAATTCAATATATTCTTTGCAGGATTTTCCATACAATGTACGAAAGTTCTTGGCAAAATAAGAATAGCTCATATGGCACTGTTTCGCCAGATCTTCAACCAAAAGAGGCTCATCAGAATGTGCATCAATGTATTCGGTGATGTTATTGATATTCTGTTCGTCTGCAGATGAAACAGGAGTGAAATCAGGGTTAAAGCCTTGCTTTCTCCAATAGCGGATCAGATATACCATCAGATCACAGAGCAGGGAATGCAGTTTGATATCATATCCATAATCCTGCTCATGCATCTCTCTGACGCAGGTCAGCATAAGCTCCTTTATGTGTAAATCTGCGAGCTCCTTTGCCTGAAAGAGAATCTGCATATTCTTTTGATTCCGAGCACTTTGTAAAATGACTGCAAAACGTGGTGTATAACTATTTGAAATACTGAGTGCATTGATATCAAATTTAAGAACTACATAAATTGCCGGCTTTGGAGAAATGGAATAGATTGCATGGATCGATTTTGGATAAAATAAAACCAGATCTCCTTCATACATAATATAGGATTCTTCATCACTTTCGACCATGATGGAGCCCTCTAAAAGATATATGATTTCGGTATAATAATGCCAGTGCGGGTCTATAGACATTGCCCCTTTGGAGGTGTCCAGTGTAAAGGCCTCGTAGGGAGCATTCAGCATATCGCCGTATTCAAATAAGTATTGCATCTGTTCCTCCGGTTGGATTACGTGGTATGATAGAAATGTACGATTTCTAACTTTAATTATTATAGCATAAAGGGTGATCTGATGATAGATTGTTACATAAGATGACCTATGGAGGAAATGATCATGGAAAAGGTGAAGGGAATTACCTTCGGAACATTTGCTGCACGAGGCTCTTTCAAAAAGGAAGAGGCGCGAAGCAGTCTCATGAATCTAAAACACAGGACAGGTGCCAATACCATTATTTTAGTGCCAAATGGGCTTCAGGATACTGCACAGTCAGAGGAGATTGATTTCTCTTCACCGGCAACAATCGGGGATGAGGAGCTTTGTGATATGATCAGGCTGGCTAAAACGCTAGGCCTGCGTGTATTTTTAAAACCTACTGTCAATTGCAAAAATGGTACATGGCGTGCCTTTATTAACTTTTTTGACAATGATGTACATTGTGAACCCAAATGGTGTAACTGGTTTCAATCCTACACTGCATTTATGCTTCATTTTGCTAAGATCGCACAACAGGAGAAATGTGATATGTTTATCGCAGGCTGTGAGATGGTTATGGCAGAGCGAAGGGAAAAAGAGTGGCGGACATTAATCGATGATATTCGTAATGAGTATGATGGTCTGGTTTCATATAATACGGACAAATACCAGGAGGAGCACGTGAAATGGTGGGACTGCGTGGATGTGATCTCATCAAGCGGCTATTATCCATTAAATGACTGGGAGCAGGAGCTTGATCGGATTGAGCAGACGGTAAAGAAGTATCAGAAACCATTTTTCTTTGCAGAAGTAGGCTGTATGTCTACGACGGGATCTTCAAAGGTTCCGAATAAATGGTGCCTTGACGGCAGTGTCAACCTGAAGGAACAGGCGGAGTGGTACAAGGCGATGTTTACAAGCTGTGAGAAAAGAACATGGATCAATGGATATGGCGTTTGGGAGTGGGGAATTAAGCAATACAAGAGCGAACTTGCAAAAAGTGACAGACGATATGATATTTATGGAAAACCGGCAGAGGAAATCGTGCGGCAGTTTTATCAATAGAAGAAAAGCATCGCCGCTTAAACAGTGGCAATGCTTTTCTTTGCTTGTAATCTTGTAAGTAACAGCTATTTTACTTTGAATCCAGCTAATTTAGCCATTTCAATGATAGAATTTTTTGAAACCTTGTTATCGTGATAATCGATTAGATCTTCACGTTCTCCGGTAAACATATCGCATGGGAAATATTTTTCTAATACGATGCGCTCATTCTTTTCATCCAGAAAAATGTGAAGAGCATCTCTTTCAGGAATTCCAAGGTGATCACGAATTTCTTTTGGTATGGTGATTCTACCAAGTTCATCAAGCTTTCTAGTGATACCAGTAGTTTTCATATGTACTTCCTCCGATTAAATATTTGTACTCAGATATTATAACAGTTTTATATAAAAAGAACAATAAAAAAACCATATTTTATGCACTTCCTAACAGTATTTTAACAGTTTTGTAATTGTAATGATTTGAAATCAGAAAGGATGGAAAAATGAATCGAAATCAATTGGAATATCTAACCAAAACGATCGAAAAGGAAATCGAAATGGGACGATTAAAAGACATGTCGGTCAGAGTGCTCAAACAGAATGAAATGATATATGATCAGTGTTTTGGCGATTACAAAGAGGACACAATATTTAGAATTTATTCAATGACCAAACCAGTCACTGCAACAGCAATTATGATTCTTCATGAGCGTGGACTGCTTGATCTGCGTGATCCGATCAGCAAGTATTTACCTGCTTTTGCTAAGCAGAGAGTATTGACAGATACGTCAGGGCTGGTTCCTGTTAAGACGCCCATGACCATACAGCATTGCCTGAATATGACTTCCGGACTTGTATATCCGTCTCTTGAGCATGGTGCAGGCAGATACCTCAATGATATTTCAAATGAAATCGAAGAAAGAGAGGCAAAGGGAGATCCGGTCAATACAATAGAGTTATGCAATATGATTGCTTTAGCACCGCTTATGTTTCAACCTGGAACACGTTGGTTTTACAGCGTTTCAGCTGATGTACTGTCTGGTGTGGTAGAAGTGGTCGCTGGTATGAACTATGGAGATTTTCTCAAGAAAGAAATCTTTGAACCTCTTGGGATGAATGAGACTTCGTATTACGCGGGTCTTGGTGAGCGTATCAACAGACTTGCTACGGTCTATCAGCGTAGGGCAGATGGTATTTTAGAAAAAGCATCTGAGAAAAGACTTCGTGGCCTGGGTGCATTTACTTGCGCGTATGCAACGACTTATGAGGGAGGCGGCGCAGGACTGTGCTCCACAATGAATGATTATACAAAATTTGCGCAAATGCTGCTTCATAATGGAACACTGAATGGTGTCAGAATCCTTGGTCGCAAAACAGTAGAATTCATGAAGACCAATCAATTAACAGATGCCGTCAAAAAGGATTTATGGTTTGAATCAACGGATGGCTATACTTACAGTAATCTATTGCGAATTTTTGAAAATAAAGGTGCGGCGGGATTTAGTGGAAGTATTGGAGAATTTGGCTGGGATGGCATGATGGGAACTTTTTTCTGTGTGGATCAGACAGAGCAGCTGGTGGCACTTTATTTTCAGCAGATTGTGGAAGGTGCAGATTTGGGGCTTAGGAGAAGAATGAATCAGATTATTTATGGGGCTGTTGAGTAGGGAGGTATTGTTGAGGCAGATGTAGGATGAGATGGAAGAGAGTGAAGGTTGGAGGTTGTGTGGAAGAGCTGTGATACCGGGGTGGATTGCTCTGAAGCGTCGTTCCCTTCTAACTCTGCAGGACATAGAAAAAGCTGGAGCAGTGGCTCCAGCTTTTTCTATAGAGTTTTCAGGCGCCTTTGGCCCATTCAGAGCAATCCACCCCGGTATCACAGCGCTTCAATCTCATTCTTTGGTGGCTGCGGATGGGCGAGAACGAGTTCTGCCCTGGGTATGGGGTGCGAGAAGATTGAGTTTGTTTGTGGTGCTTACATGAAGGTGGAGTAGCCGAAGCCGTTGACGATGGCGTCGATGGCTTGTCCTTCTTTGCACAGTGGGCAGTCTTTTGTGACATAATTTTTGTAGTCGGGAAGATCTGCAGTTGTGAAAAGAGCGTTTACAGGGATGTCGGCTATTTTATTTACGGCGCTGAACAGGGAAGTGATTCCAGCTAGATTGCCTTTGTAATAATCGATGCAGTCAAGGCATTTTGCAAGTGTTTTTCCTGTGGTGGTAGATGCCAGTAAAAGTAGTATATGTTTATTTTCTATCATTGGTACGAGATTTTGACGGAATATGATCTGTCCTGTTGCGTTGTATTCAGGGGATACGATGTAAATTGTCTTGTGAGCATTCATGGATAGAATCCCTGCATTGGTAAGCTCATCGGCAAGGTAGGAACCAATCACTTCGCAACCGTCCATGCAGACAATTGTATCGACGATCGTAGTTGTGCTATAGGTGGATGCAATTGCTTTTGCAGCTGCTTTGGCCTCGCTCTGTCTCATTTTCAACATCGTCATATCTACATAGTAATTGATGTGCGAGTGTGAGGTCATAAAATGTCCGGGAATTACACGAAGGTGTACATCTGGAAATTTCTTAGAAGGTATCTTTGCTACACGTTGTTCCATAATAGTCATCTCCCTTTTTGTTTGATGTTTTCATTATATCTTTTTTTACAGTTATTTGCAACTTATAAGAAATTTCTGTCGTCCTTTTTTCGTTTCTTTACTTGTTCCTAGAGAGATCAAGGAAGGGTAAAAGAAAATAAAGAGCTGCTACCTGATTCTTCATTCGGTAGCAGCTCATATAGTCAGCTCATATTATCAGCTCGATAAATTAGCCCATTGTTACAACTACATGATATTCTGTTTTACCCTTTTCATAAGGAATTACACAGCCATTGATTTCCTTGCCGTCTACATTTAGGCTCTTAACACCTTTTTCAACGTTGGAAGGATTTTTAACCTCTATGTAATAAGTTCCTTCTCTGAATTTTCTGACGAGGCTAAAGTCACCAAAGTTCTTTGGCGTACATGGATCAATGCTCAATCCTTTGTGTGTAGGATATACACCCAGGATGTACTGAGAAATATTAACGAAAGTCCATGCAGCGGTTCCTGTTAACCAGCTGTTCTTAGCTTCTCCGTGGAACTTCGCATCTGCACCGGCGATCATCTGCGCATATACATATGGCTCTGTTCTGTGGATTTCGCTGATTTCCTCTGTATAAGCAGGACATGTTTTCTGATACACTTCAAATGCACGGTCACCACGTCCGATTACAGTTTCAGCAATTGATACCCATGGATTGTTGTGGCAGAAGATACCAGCATTTTCTTTATATCCTGGTGGGTAAGAGCTTACTTCACCAAGCTCTAAGTGATATTCAGTATAAGCTGGCTGAAGGATCATAACGCCGTATTTCGTATCCAGTTTTTCTTTAACAGAATCCAGCGCTTTTTTAGCAAGACCTTCTTTAACACCGATTCCAGCAAGAGAGCAGAATCCCTGAGGCTCGATAAAGATTTGTCCCTCTTTACATTCTTTAGATCCAATCTTTTTACCATATGCGTCATAGGCACGAACGAACCATTCACCATCCCAGCCTGCATCCAGGACGGCATTGTACATCTGATCAACCTCCGCTAGAGCACGCTTTGCCTCGTCAGGCTTGCCAATCAGCTCACAAAGCTCAGCATATTCACGACCATATTTTACAAACATACCTGCAATAAAGA
>JAAYYM010000104.1 GCA_012515365.1 Clostridia bacterium | reverse complement strand
GTATTATTGAGTGCAAAAGGATTTTCAGATGTAGTCGTAAGCATTACAGGGAATACAGCGGATGTGCTTGTTAATGCATTTGAAGTATCAGATGAACAGAGGGCACAGATCGAGGATATTGTTAAGCGAAAGACAGGAATCCCACCGGAAAATCTTGTGATTTCACCAATCGAATCCGTTGAGTAGCTTGAACACTTTTTACATATAATAGTGGCTGGAAAATAATTTGAATATGTGTTAATATAATAATTCGGGACGATAAACAGAATGAACACTCTGAAATTGTGAAATATTCTCATGAGTCGGGCGATTTTGTAAATTAACACAAAAACGTTCGTCGAAGACGTTTTGACTCCTCACTTATTTTATGTTATTTTACGAAATCTTTTCATGTGATTGTGAATTTCACAATTGCCAGAATGAACACTTGTTACGGGGGAATTATGAAAAAGAGAGTATTTTTGATTGTACTAGACAGTTTGGGAATAGGAGAGATGCCTGATGCGGCAGACTATGGTGATGCGGGAGCTAATACATTACGTTCTTGTTCAAAGAGTTTGTTTTTTGCAGCAGACCACTTGAGAAGTCTTGGACTTTTTAATATTGAAGGTGTTGACTGTGGAAGAGAAGCTGACTGTCCAATGGGTGTTTATGGACGCATGGCAGAGCAGTCGCGTGGAAAAGATACGACGATCGGACATTGGGAAATCGCCGGTGTTATTTCACCACAGCCACTGCCGACATATCCGGACGGATTCCCGGATGAAGTCCTTGACGTTTTTTGCAATGCTGTCGGAAGAGGTGTTTTATGTAACAAACCCTATTCAGGAACAGAAGTAATCAATAAATACGGAGATGAGCATTTAAAGACCGGAAAACTGATCGTATATACATCTGCTGACAGTGTGTTTCAGATTGCAGCACATGAAGACATCATCCCACCGGAACAATTATATGAATACTGCAGGATCGCACGTTCTATTTTGGTCGGTGAGCATGGCGTCGGGCGCGTGATTGCCAGACCGTTTGTCGGAACAAGCGGAAACTATCAGAGAACACCGAGAAGACACGATTTTTCTTTGGAGCCGCCTGCTGTTACTATGCTTGATCAGATGAAAGCCGCCGGTTACGATGTGATCGGTATAGGAAAGATCAGAGATATTTTTGCCGGAAGAGGCCTGACTGAGTATACGTATACCACAGGGAATGAAGACGGTATCAATAAAACATTAGAATATCTGGAAAAGGATTTTGAAGGATTATGTTTCATTAATCTAGTTGATTTTGATATGCTGTATGGTCACCGCAATGATGTGGATGGATATGCGAAAGCAATCAAATATTTTGATGATCAGTTGTCAGCAATTTTAGAAGGAATGCGAGAAGATGACCTGCTGATGATCACAGCAGACCATGGATGCGATCCGGGATATAAAAAATCTACTGATCATTCCAGAGAGTATACTCCATTTATCATGTGTGGAAGAAATCTTGCTTCAGGAAATATCGGAACGAGAAGTTCATTTGCAGATATTGGAGCCACAATCCTTGATTATTTTAATGTGCCGCAGCAAATTAGCGGTAAGTCCATTTTCTTATAGAATGCAGTAAAAACATGTTGGAGGAAATTATGTCAGATTATACGAAAGAAATCGACAAACGAAGAACATTTGCTATTATATCTCATCCGGATGCAGGTAAAACTACCCTGACCGAAAAATTTCTGTTATACGGTGGTGCGATCAATCTGGCAGGCAGTGTAAAAGGAAAAGCGACAGCAAGGCATGCAGTATCTGACTGGATGGAGATTGAAAAGGAAAGAGGTATTTCTGTTACATCATCCGTATTACAGTTTAATTATGATGGATTTTGTATTAACATACTGGATACACCGGGGCATCAGGATTTCTCAGAAGATACGTATCGTACCCTGATGGCTGCTGATTCAGCGGTTATGGTAATCGATGCAAGTAAGGGTGTGGAAGCGCAGACCAGAAAGCTGTTTAAGGTATGTGGTATGCGTGGAATTCCGATTTTTACTTTTATCAATAAAATGGATAGAGATGCAAATGATACGTTTGAACTACTTGATGACATTGAAAAAGAGCTTGGAATCGCTACATGTCCGATCAACTGGCCGATTGGTTCCGGAAAAAGATTTAAGGGAATTTATGATCGCAGAGAAAAGTGTGTTCTCACATATGAAGATACGCAAAAAGGAACCAAAGAAGGAATCATTAACAAGATCCCATTAGATGATGAAGCGGCAATACGCGCCTATATAGGTGATGAAGCAAGAGATCAGCTGATGGATGAGATTGAATTGCTTGGCGGTGCGGGTGCTGATTTTGATCTTGATGAAGTACAAAAGGGAAAACTGTCACCGGTGTTTTTTGGCTCGGCGTTGACTAATTTTGGTGTCAGTGTGTTCTTAAAATATTTTCTTGAAATGACGATGTCTCCTTTGCCACGCATGTCTAATCAAGGACTCATCAAACCGACAGAACATGATTTTTCGGCATTTGTATTTAAGATTCAGGCTAATATGAATAAAGCACACAGAGATAGAATTGCATTTATGCGAATCTGTTCCGGAAAGTTTAGTGCAGGCATGGAAGTCAATCACGTACAGGGCGGAAAAGTAATGCGTCTTTCACAGCCGCAACAGCTGATGGCATCAGAGAGAAAAATACTTGAAGAAGCCTATGCAGGAGATATTATTGGTGTATTTGACCCAGGTATTTTTGCAATCGGAGATACTTTATGTATGCCAAAAGAGAACTTTAAATATGAGGGAATTCCTACCTTTGCACCTGAACATTTTGCACGAGTGCGTCAGGTAGATACCATGAAGAGAAAGCAGTTTATAAAAGGAATTACGCAAATTGCGCAAGAGGGTGCTATTCAGATTTTTCAGGAATATCATACAGGTATGGAGGAAATCATCGTAGGTGTGGTAGGTGTGCTGCAGTTTGAAGTCTTAAAATACAGACTTAGTAATGAATATAATGTGGAAATCATATTGGAGACACTTCCATATGCACATATCCGCTGGATTCAGAATAAAGAGATTGATCTTAAGAGTATTGTCGGAACCTCAGACATGAAAAAAATCAAAGACTTAAAGGGTAATCCATTACTGCTATTTGTAAATGCATGGAGTGTTGGAATGACATTGGATCGAAATAAAGGACTGATACTGGAAGAATTCGGACGAGACTAAGGACATCATTTATGATAACAACAAATATACGAAATCTGATGATAAGATTGCTCACTATATCCCTTTTTTTGACAGCCACAACCGGATGTAGCAGCATGAAGGCTTCGGATTTGCAAGATCTTTTGAAAAATGATCAACAAGAGCAGATTGAGGAAATAAAGGTTCAGGAACAGGTTCGTGAAAACACGGTTAATGAACCTACGATTACTGTTGCGGAAGAAACTGATGAAGCAAAAGAATATATCACTATTTCGAGTGCGCAGTTATCAGAAACAGATCGTGAACAAAACAATCAGTCAACAGGATTTTATGTATACCGTACGTTAAATGAAGAAGAAAAAAGAATTTATGCAGAAATCCTTACCATTCTAACTACATTCGGAGAAAATGTACTGCTAAGTACCATCGATACTGTGATGATAGATAAAGCTTATCAATCGGTTATGCTTGATCATCCTGAAATATTTTACGTGAAGGGATACTCAATTACTAAAATAACGTTGGCAGGCATTCTGAAAAAAATCACGTTATCTGGCGTTTATACAATGACACAGGATGAGAAGAAGCTTAAAGAGCAGCTGATTGAAGAGAAGGCACAACAATATCTTTTGGAAATTTCCCCAGATGCATCGGATTATGAAAAAATTAAATATGTTTATGAATATCTGATTAAGCATACAGAATACGATGCAGATTCTTTAGAAAATCAGAATATCAGTAGTGTTTTGCTGAATCAAAGAAGTGTATGTCAAGGCTATGCAAAGACAACACAGTTTTTAGCGTTGAAGCTGGGACTTGACTGTATGTTGGCTGAGGGTGTTGTCAGGGGCGGACAGCCACATGTCTGGAATATAGTCCGTCTTGACGGACAGTATTATCATGTAGATACCACGTGGGGCGATGCTTCATTTACAATGTCACAGGACAGTGTAACTGATGTTGATGCATCAAAAGGGATCAATTATGATTATTTGTGCATTCCTGATGAAATGATAAAACGTACACATGAGGTTCAGTCAATCTATCAATTACCGGTTTGTGACAGCTTGGAAGATAATTATTATGTGCGTGAAGGCATCTATTTTGAACTTTTTGATAAAGATCGGTTAAAGCAATTATTTGAACAGGCTTATCAAAACAATCAGGAATCGGTACAGCTGAAATGCTCAGACAGTGAGGTATATCAGGAGTATTACAATTAT
>JAAYYM010000009.1 GCA_012515365.1 Clostridia bacterium | reverse complement strand
TTCCAGAAAGAAGTCACAAAATATCACAAGACAGATGCCATATCTGCAATTCTCTTATTTTTTATTATGTGCATATTGTATACAGTTCTAGCAATTACAGAACAGCAAATCCCCTTCATAAAGAAATATACGCAAACGGAAAACGCACTTCTAGTTGGCGGTATATTCAACATACTCATGATTGCTATTACGTTCCTATTTTTGAAAGTAAGAAAAGAAAAACTTTCATCCATTGGTCTCTATAACGGACAGTGGAAGAAGAGCTGCATCATTGGTTTGATTTTGGCAGCAATTCTGTTCTTCACAAATTGTCTGTCTAACATCATTGGTGGTGCAAGTTTTGTGGCTGGAAAGGATATTCTTCGGCTTTCTTTTTATTATCTGACGGTTGCATTTTGTGAGGAAGCTGTATTTAGAGGATATATCGGAACGAGGTTATACGGGATGAGTTCTAATAAGTATCTGGTGATTATTGTGACGGGCATTTTATTTGTGGTGATGCATTTTCCATATAGAATGGTGGCTTATGGCATGACAATCAGTGATTTGACAATCCACAATGTGGGATGGATTGTGGACTTGTTTGTGACGCATACGGTGCTATCGATTATCTATATGAAGACAAACTCGCTGTATGGTTCGATTATTCCACATTGGATGAGCAATTTAGCGTATAATCTTGTTATGAGATAAACGAATGTGATAGTATTTCATGATCCGCATACACAGAGGTGGAGGAAAACGATGAACACACAAAGGCTGTACAATCAGAATGCAGATATCTATGATTTATTGGATGTACTCTATTTCAAAAACTATGAAACCAGCCCAAGAAAGGTGGTTTTAGAAGCAATTGGTGATAGCGATGAGGTGCTGGATTTGTGCACCGGAACGGCTACCAATGGTATCAATATTGCAAAAGCAAAGGAATCCGCGCAGGTTGTAGGTGTTGATTTGTCCAAAGATATGCTACAGATAGCAGAAAATAAGGCAAAGCAAGCGGGAGTTACTAATCTGGCAGCAGCAATCCTTTCGGAAGCGAGGCGTGTTCTTAAGGATGACGGTGAACTTATTGTAACGGAAGGGGAGAGGAGTAAGAGCATCGGCAGAAAGATTAAGTTTCTTCCGATAGAACTCTTTGAGCCGAAGCCTTACAAGACATTCGTAGTGCAGGACATGCAGCAGTATTTTAAGCAGCATGGATTTGAGATGATGCAGTATCATCACTGCGACTATTCACGCGTGATGATTTTGACGAAGATATAGTAGTTATTCGATTTTTGTCTATATGCCCATCATATAGACATATAGATGAATAATACTTGATTATTCATATATATGTCTATATAATGGTAAATAGATGGAGGTGAGAGTATGATTTTTTCGAATAGTAATTGCCTATATATAGCGATAGTGGGTGATATTAAGAGTTCAAAAAAAATTGAGAATAGAGCAGAAATACAAAACAATCTAATGTTGACGCTAGAAAGAATCAATGAAAAGTATAAGGATGATATTGCGTCAAAATTTATTGTAACTCTGGGTGATGAATTTCAGGGTTTGTTGTGTAAAGGATATAATATTATGAATATTTTGCAAGAGATTGAGAGAAAGATGTATCCGACAAAAATCCGTTTTGGAATTGGAATTGGAAGAATTACGACCAAAATTAATTCGGAGATGTCATTGGGGGCGGATGGGCCTGGATACTATAAAGCAAGAGAAGCAATAGATTATTTAAAAAGAAATGAGAAGAAAAAACAGATGATATCATCGGATACGCGGGTTGAAGTGGAATGTGACAATAAGAACACGATGATTTTATTGAATTCAATGCTATCGCTTATTACAGTCTTGAAAGAATCGTGGAGTGATAGACAAAGAGAGATAATTTTGGATATGTTGGAACATCAGGACAATCAGATAGAAGCGGCAAAAAGACTGCAAGTTACGCAGCCAACAATTCAAAAAAGTCTTGCAAGGGGAAATTATTTTATTTATAAAGATGCAGTTGATACTATTGAGAAGGTGCTTTCAGAAATAGGGGGAGAGAATGTTTAAGGAATATTTTATACTGCTTCTTTTAGGTCATGTATTAGGGGATTTCTATTTTCAGACAAAGAAAATGTCAGATAATAAAAAGAAGAAATTTGGATGGGTTATTCTTCATGGTTTGACTTATGGATTGGTGATGGTAGTAATCTGTTTTCTGTTTGGACAAGTTAAATTAGTTGTTTCAGCATGTGCAGCAACATTAATCCATATGCTAATTGATATAATGAAATATATTTATTTAAAATTATGTAAAGAGAAGACATACGTAAAAGAGTGTAGTGTATTTTTTATAGATCAGGCACTACATTTTATGAGTATAATGGCGATTTCATATGTTTTTGTGTTGAGTTTCGGAGAGATATTGAGTGGGAGTATAGTTGAGAATTTTTTTCTCACCATTAATGTTTCGGAAATAGTAGTACTAGCATGGATACTTGCTCTGTTAATTATAAGTAAACCGGCAAATATTATGATTCAAAGATTTTTATCTGCTTATAGACCGAAAAGTAATGTGGAACATAAGGATGATAATAATGCCGGTCGGTTGATTGGCACAGTAGAGAGAGTGATTATATTGATTCTCATTTCAATAGGTCAATATTCATCAATAGGATTGGTATTAACGGCAAAATCTATAGCAAGATATGATAGAATATCGAAAGAAAAGGATTTTGCAGAGTACTATTTATTAGGAACATTGATTAGTACCTTGATTGTAATTGTTACATCATTCATTCTGTGAGGAAGTGGGCATATGGCAAATGAACATGGTGAATGGATTATGCATGGTGTGGAGGAACATGATCCTTGTTGCATCAAATCCGTAGATAAACTGATTCAATACATAAATGAGGTTGGTTTTCTGCCCTTATTTAAGAATGAAATACCGGGCTTTTCTGTAGAGGAAAGAACGGTTGCAAAATATTGGTGGAGTGGCTATACAGAACGCGATCCGTGGGAATGGCGAGAAATTGTTGCCGGAAGCGGGAAAGTTGCTTATGGGAAATTCTTCGATAAGAAGGCGGGGTTTATTTCCAAGGAATGGTTTCCGTGTTTTGCGAATTATCGTAGGAATGGGTACAATTTTGATGCGCGATGGGATGATGAACTGGCAAGTATCCGCAGTAAGAAAATCATGGATTGTTTTGAGCCCGATACGGAACTCTAAAAGAGGGGCAACCTTATGGGTGGTCGGTGGCGGTGTATTCCATGCCGGAGCATTTGTGGGGATATGAGTATATCGCGGAAGCATATAAAGAGGCACCTGCTCAGTCTAAGGAACGGGTTGTGCAACAAATTATAAAAAATTTTCCAATTGCACCACAAAAACAGATTGAGAAATACGTATAGTATGAAGAAAGCAAATTGATACAAATGGAACAAGACAGACAAAAGAAAGCAAAAAGGGTGGAAAAATGATGAAACAAATCGGAAAACGTATGTGCATGGTGGCTTTGGTAATCGTGTGCGCTCTAGTTGCGGCAGCATGTAATGGTACAACAGGAAATGAAGGAGTGGAAAATGGCGGCAAAGCCAAAGAAAAGTCTTTTGCACCAACAGATTTGCATGAGAAGATGTTTGAGGCAAAGATGTCTTCTTGGGGTGAGGTATCTTCATTGGATGATTATCACGCATATACCAATTGGGTGGTTTACTATGACGGAACAGTTGAGAAGTGTTCATTTTACCATATCAGCGGATACACGGATAAATCTGTCTGGAAAATGAGTGATGCCGAATTTG
>JAAYYM010000103.1 GCA_012515365.1 Clostridia bacterium | reverse complement strand
TTATCTGCTCATCATCATTCAGATAATTAGAAATAGAGTCCTGGATCAACTTGATATGTTCATTCTGAAAGTAATCTTTTAAGTTCGCATACTGTGCCATAGTATTCTCCCTTCAATATGATACTCTATCTATCGTTCGGATCATAAATCACATTTTTCATTGCAATTACATTTTTTCAGAAAAATCATATTGCGTTTTTCTCGAAAAGCATTTCTTTTCGGGAATTTTTGAATTTGATTTTTTTCAAAAACCGTAATCGACTCGGAATTTTTCATTTTCTATAATTACAATCATATGAATCCCCGCTCTCGCGGGGATATCTTAGCTGGCTTTTGTTTACTTAAATTATACTGATGCTGCTTCCATAATAACATCAGTCAACGCTCTCTCAGTAATGCCGCTGGGACTTGTATTAGGACGTACCCACTCACGAACATCTTCTTGTTTCAGCATTAGCGGCATCCGGTCGTGGATGCTCCTGACAGGTTCTACCGCCTCTCTGGTGATGACCGAGAACATAGGAATCTGCTTTCCGCTATGCTCCTCATATCTATACAGCCCTGCAAGAAAAGTTATCTCAGCTCCTGTCGGTTGAATTATGAAGCGAGATCCCTTTTTGCGTAAATCATACCAGCTCCCACAGTCATAATCACAATCATTATCGTCCCTAAAATCAAAGCAACACAATCCCTTGATTCTCCAGCAAAAATTGATGTCGCATTTGAATAGGAAAACGGAGAAATAAAGATAGCGTCCTTTAAATCATGAACAACTCTTGCCATCAAATCATACCCATACAGCAGCATGGCAACTGAAATTCCAATTCCTAACCTGTTCTTTTTGCTTACCGCAGAGATCACAAAGCAAATAGCCGCAATTTCGATATTCATCATTAACTGAAAAAGCATATACTCTGTGAATATGCTTCCAAAATCCGTTTCTCCAAGAAAAACAAACCCGACTTCATAAAGCATGCCACAAATAAATGTAAAACAAATAAGATTTATCAGCACTGCCAAAAACTTCATTGCTATGACCTTGCCCCTTGAAACCGGAAGTGTAAACGTATATTCTGCAGTATGCCCATCCTCTTCCTTTGAAAGAATTACTGTGGCAATGGAAGCCGCAAACATACTGCTTCCAAGTGCATGAATCTGTCCGACTTCTACGGCAAAATATCCTTTTAATGTTGCTATACTGAGTGTACTAAATCCAAAAGCATCCGAAAACGCGCCCATTTTTGCATAATTCTCTGCCATATCTGCCATGCTATCTTCCATACCCTTATATAAAATGATGAAGATGAGCCCCATTCCACCCACAGAAAGCGCCCATATCAAAAGACTTTTCCAACCTGATTTCCATTCGTTTTTTAATATTACCGGCATTTATTTTTCCTCCTTCAAGTAATAGTGCATAAATACTTCTTCTATGGACGGTTCCTCGATGATAATATCCTCGATATGATGTCCTTCCAGTTCCTTATATAAATTGTTCAGGTTATCCTTGTAGATAAAATCAAGCTTTTCGCCATCCCGTATCATTTTGATTCTCTTTGATCGACT
>JAAYYM010000008.1 GCA_012515365.1 Clostridia bacterium | reverse complement strand
TGTGGGGCTTGCTGATTCTTGAACATGTCCAAGAGCAGGGATTTATGCAAAACTGAGGTGTCCAACAATAGGGAACTCAAGTTTTAAAAATGTCCTTGACAAGGGGTACAGTTTATGGGTCATTTGGCTTTTTCTGCAAAATTGATATTCACTGTTCGCTTCTTTGCTCGCAATCGAATACTATATCTGATCATACAGTTTCCTTTAATGTTTGTATTTGTGGCACTGACAAATGTGTTTCATTGTCTCTCCACCACGCACAAAAATTATAACATAAAGATTTTTGCATGTCTAGTATTTTCTGGCTGAATTTAAAATGAATTTAAAATGTAAATTTATCTGCAAAGTACGCATCAAGCTCATCGATCTTAATTCTTACCTGAGCCATACTGTCACGTTCTCTGATCGTTACCATGCCGTCAGTTTCTGATTCGAAATCATATGTAACACAGAATGGAGTTCCGATTTCATCTTGTCTTCTGTAACGCTTGCCGATATTTCCGCGATCATCAAATTCACAGTTATACTTCTTAGATAATGAAGCAAAAATCTTTTCTGCACCTTCATTTAATTTCTTAGATAATGGAAGTACACCAATCTTAATCGGTGCCAATGCCGGATGGAAATGCAATACTGTTCTGACATCACCTTCACCGATTTCTTCTTCATCATATGCGCCACATAAGAACGCAAGGAACATTCTTTCTACACCAAGTGACGGTTCAATGACATAAGGAATATATTTTTCACGTTTTTCATCATCAAAGTAAGTCAGATCTTCTCCTGATACATTCTGATGCTGTGTCAGATCATAATCCGTTCTGTCTGCAATTCCCCAAAGCTCTCCCCAGCCAAATGGGAATAAGAATTCAATATCAGAGGTTGCCTTAGAATAGAATGATAGTTCCTTGGCATCATGATCTCTGACTCTCATATCCTCGTCCTTCATGCCCAGTGATTTCAGGAAATCAATACAATACTGTTTCCAGTATGCAAACCATTCCAAATCCGTATCCGGTTCACAGAAAAATTCCATCTCCATCTGTTCAAATTCACGTACACGGAAAATGAAATTGCCAGGAGTGATTTCGTTACGGAAGGATTTGCCTACCTGGCAGATTCCAAATGGAATTTTCTTTCTTGAAGTACGCTGCACGTTTTTAAAATTAACAAAAATGCCCTGTGCTGTCTCAGGTCTTAAGTATACTGTATTCTTTGCATCCTCCGTTACTCCCTGGAAGGTTTTGAACATCAGGTTAAACTGACGAATATCTGTGAAATTATGCTTTCCGCAAGTTGGGCATGCAATGTGATTATCACGTATGTAATCCATCATCTGCTCTTGTGTCCATCCATCTACAGAACTTTCTAATGTAAGACCTTTTTCTGCTGCATAATCTTCAATGATCTTATCAGCTCTGAATCTCTCATGGCACTCTTTACAATCCATCAGAGGATCTGAAAAGCTTCCTAAATGTCCGGATGCAACCCATGTCTGCGGATTCATTAATATCGCGCAGTCCACACCTACATTATAAGGACTTTCCATAACAAACTTTTGCCACCATGCCTTTTTAACATTGTTTTTTAATTCTACACCAAGATTACCAAAATCCCATGTATTTGCCAGACCTCCATAAATCTCTGAGCCCGGATATACAAATCCGCGTGCTTTTGCCAGTGCCACAATCTTGTCCATTGTTTTTTTCATTGATAATACCCCTATCTTCTTTTTTTCGTTATTTATATAATATATAAGCAAGTCCCTGTGATTCACTGGAAACTCTTGCTGATTTATCATCTATTAATTCAACATTAGAACTATAAAACAGTATTTCTTTTGGTACGGATACACAAACCGGCTCTTCAAGGATCAGAATATGATTTTTCCCCTTTTCCAAAAGTTCCTCTTTTCCGATCACCTGTGCCCCTTGCGCATTTTTCAGAGAAACATCAAAAGAATATCCTCTTTCATATGCTTCACTCACTTTTCCCTGAAAAAAATCTGTCTGATTAAATGCCGCATATCCTTCAGCCTGATCAAACTTCACATAAAGCTTTGCAACCTGATCAGCGACTTCAAACTTAGAAAGTGTTGCTTTTCCTGTTTCTTTTACATGTTCAGACTGATTAAACTCATTGATTTCTTCATTTGCCATTGCTTCTAAGCCGGCACTATTGTAGTATTCTTTGTCAAACGACTCCACGACAGCACTCGTGATGCTCCCATCCTTACCGACTACAACTGTAGTTTCACAGACACTTATTTCTTTTTTACTACATCCGCTTATCATTAAAAACAACATGCATATTCCTAAGAACATTATCATTCGGTATTTTCTCATATTGATGCCTCCACTTATCAAGCACTTTAGTTATTATATCCAACCTCTATCACATTTTCAACATACATTTTTCTAATATTTCCAGACTTTTAAATTTTTTATCTATATATCTTGATCTATAATAATCACTTACTCTTCTCAGTTCATTCAAAACTTCCGTTGAAACATTAAATGTATAGAGTTTTTCTATGCTGGAATCAACAATGTATGAAATGGCATAACTGGTACTTTCTAAAAGCCTCATCTGAGTCGGAATCCCAGGAAATTCACCGTTAACGACCAATGCTTTTATCTCAAATACATAACGGATCAGATCATTAGGGATCTGCTCTGCCGTTATGGCTTTCAAGCTTTGAAACAAAAGTTTTAGCATAAGTGTCTCATCAATATTTTCATGTGTATAGTAATCCACATATTCTAAAAAATACATTCCAAGACAGGAGCCCTCAAAATCCTGTCTAAGCTCTTCAAAATAGAAGTTAATATCCGCTTCCATCAAATTATAGTTTTTACCTTCATACAGTTTGAACATGCCAAAAGAAAAAGGAATTGTTCCCGC
>JAAYYM010000102.1 GCA_012515365.1 Clostridia bacterium | reverse complement strand
TGTAAACGAATCTGGATTAGGAATTAACATCACTGAAACATTCATATAAGCCATGCTGCTGTTTATTGAAGGATACCCATATAGTCTGAACGATATTGTCAAGGATGGTTTGACAGTCAGAGATGTACTCAAAGATGTTGTGTCTGTTCCTGTAAAGGAAGACAAATATTCTTTCGGGTATGTCGGGTATTGCTATAGCAAGACAGCAAAAGATGTTGTATTCTTCCTGCCCAAAGTAGTATTGACAGGTGAGATAAACGAGGAAAGTGGCGATGATACGATATTCGGTGCTTCGCCACAGGAAATAATAGACTTTGAGTCCGAAAAGGTAAAGACTAAGTTTACGGAAGAAGGTTGCAAAGAATACAAGGAATTCCTGTCCACACTTTCGATTTGGATATACCGGACGATAAGCGTATATAAACAATCTCACAACGACAATATACTTGAAAGCAAGGAATATCAGTCCGAAAGCAGAGGGCTAAAACAGAAACACAACACATTACTTGATGTGATAATAGCACTGAGAGATTTCAACAGAAACAATCAGGACTATTTTACCTTCGTGGCCAAGAACATTCATTCCGGTTATAACAAAATCAACTGGAACAAGACCATAACTTCAGCGCAAGCCATCATACAAAGTGGAAGTCCTGTTTACATCGAGACTGTCAACAGAAAGAAAATGGTGAATTTTGACGAGGAGCTGCTTGTCATATATTTTTCCATTTTGAATTACATTCGAGAGACACATGGTTTCTCTTTTGAAATCAATATCCAGTATCCTCTTATCAGCTGCGAGAAGTTGAAAAAGTCCTATATAGGCAGGAATCTGGGATGTCGAAGACTGAAACAAATCAAGTACAAGTATTTCTCGGACAAGGCTCTTCGGATATGGGATTTGTGCTATGCTTTCTTTGACAGGGAGTATAAGATTGCGATGAACAGGCAGTCGGAGGACTATTTGCTGGCAAAAGATTTCGAGCACATTTTTGAAGTCATGATTGACACTCTGGTAAGTGGTAAAGACAAGCAAAATTTGCCGAAAGAACTGACGGAACAAAGAGACGGCAAGTTAGTTGACCATATGTTTGTCGGTCAAGGCTTGATTGAACAATCCGATTTGACGTCTGAGCTTACTTATTACATTGGGGATAGCAAGTATTATAAACGTGCCAAGAATGACAGGACACAGCTTGGCGACAAATCGATATACAAGCAATATACATACGCCAGAAATGTCATTCAATGGAATATGAATCTGTTTTTGGACGGTGACGGTAACGGAGAGCATCCTCAGTTAAGGGATACATTGACTGAAGGATATAATCCTATCCCCAATTTCTTTATCAGTGCACGGATTCCTGACAAAAAGACAAGTGGCGGTAAATTCCTTTCCTTTGATGATAAGGAGTTGAAAGCACAGGATGGTGGAGTACAGTTGAACCGCCAATTTGAAAATCGTCTGTTTGACAGGGATACGCTGTTGTTGTGCCACTATGATGTAAACTTTTTGTACATCGTTTCGTTGTATGGTCGAAATAATAAAAGTGCGCAAGCGGCATGGAGAGACTATGTCCGCAAAGAATTCCGGAACAAGATTCAAGGCACTCTCAACCGACTCTATACTTTTCGTACCATCCAACCACGTAAAGGAATGGATTGCTATCGGTTCCTGAAAGAAAACTTCAGTCAGCTAAACGGAAAGCTTTATCGTTCTATGCCGAATAAGAACTACTTGGTTCTTGCTTTGATGAAAGATGATGAAGAAAGCAAGGGGCTTTGGAAACGGCTAAAGGTTAGGGATGCTGTTATAAAAGATGAAATTGCAGAAAATGAATCTGCACTACAAAACGTGCAAACCCATTTTTATGTGAGTGAAGCATTCGAACTTACTACGGAATTGCAGATAGAAAATATTCCTAATGTAGGCACATTGGAACAATTACCACAACAATCAAAGAAATCTGGAGTATTGATGGTAATGATGGAAAATTATGAAATGAAAAGCTCCAAGTTTCTTCCTACTGGGAAGATTGCTATTGGTATCAAATATACAAGAGACAGTATAGAAATTGTAGAAAATCTTCAATCTATAGGATATGTACTATTCCACACGCGTAAGGATATGGGGCAGCATCTGTTCCCGGCAACAAATATCCGTCTTGTAAAATTTACAGAGGAAGTACCAACAAATATCTACAAAAATGTCTCTACTACAGAGATGTACGTCTTAGTCGTTTTTGATAATTTAAGCGAGTTGGATAGTTCATCTATCCATTCAGCGAAGAAAGCATATACTCCAACAACAAGGTATGATGCTCAATATACGGAAATAAATGAAATTTTAACTATCAAATAACATAGATATGGTAATCAAGCAAATACAAGTTAAGAACTTTCGTTTGTTGAAAGAGTTCACGATGGAAATGGAGGATGAGCTTTCTCTTGTCATAGGGAAAAACAATGTCGGAAAGACCTCGTTACTTGTGATACTTGACAAATTCTTGAATCAGGGAGATCGCAAAGGATTTCAATACAATGACTTCAATTTGGATTTTCGTTGCCAATTGAAAGATTTGATAGAAAAGGATATAGTTGATGATACAAAATATAAAGAGATCGGTATTCAGTTAAGGCTTTTAATTGGGTACGATGACCATGATGATTTGGAATATATTAGTCCAATCCTTATGGACTTGGATGCTGACAATAATTTCTTGGGATTGGGCTTTGATTACATCCTCACTTATGACATGTATGTCAATTTGAAGACTGCTTACCAGAAGTTTATTGAACACGAAAAGAGTAAAGAAGAGAAATCACGTGAGCATGGAGGAGAATATACAGCAAAAACTCTTGATGATTTTTTGGATTCAAAACAATCAAACTATTTTGTGACTATTCGTAAGTCTATCTTAGTAGACAAAACAGACGGGACCTTTAAAGAGGAACAATATATTAATTTGAAAGATGCCACTAATTTTAGGTTATATGATGTGATCAATTTCCAATATATCAATGCTAAAAGAAATGTTGATAACAAGGATGTTGATAAAACATTGTCGTCTCAGACGTCCGAATTATACAGAATTCAAGAAATGGCGGATGAACAACAGGATGCCATTGAAAAGTTCCAAGATAGTTTAAAAGATACCGATAAGGTCCTATCTTCTATTTATGACAATATGTTTTCAGATATTGTAGATAAAGTCCGAAGATTCGGAGGCATGTCAAAAAACGAAACGGTCATTAAGGTTGTATCATCTTTGCAACATCGAGAGATGTTGAAAGGAAATACTACAGTGGTTTATCAACAGGAAGACAAAGAACTTCCGGAAAACTATAATGGACTTGGGTATATGAACCTTATTTCGATGATCTTTGATATTGATTTGATAATAAAGAGAATGCAAAGAAATAAGGAACGAAAGCCTGCGGATATCAATCTGTTGTTTATAGAGGAGCCAGAAGCACATACACATCCACAAATGCAATATGTATTTATCAAGAATATCAAAAATCTTTTGCGTCAAGGAATACAACACAAAAATGGCATAAAGCGAAAGCTACAATACATCATAAGTTCTCATTCTTCTCATATCGTATCTGATTGCGATTTCGATGATATCAAGTACTTGACACACCCTATTTGCAATGGAAGTGTTGAAATAAATGCAGTCATAGCAAAAAACATAAAGGAGCTTCAAAATGAATACGACGATGAATATAAACACTATTTTGCCTTTCTAAAACAATATCTGACGCTGAATAGGAGTGACTTGTTCTTTGCGGATAAGGCGATCTTTATTGAAGGCGATACGGAAAGAATACTACTTCCTGCTATGATGAAAAAGATAGACCAAGAATGCGAGTTGGAAGGTAATGACGAATTTCTCATGTCGCAGAACATTTCTATTATCGAAGTAGGGGCATATTCTCATATATTTGAGAAATTTTTGAGATTCATTGGGTTGCGAAAATGTCTGGTTATAACAGATATTGACTGTTGCAAGCCTGTGATAAAAAAAGACAAGAACGGAAAGGAAGGGACGTATATTGAAAAAACGAAGTATGATGCAGCGGATGACACAATAGTTACTTCTAATGCGTCTATCAAATTCTTTTTGAATAACACCAAAAAGGTCAAAGATATTCTTGCAATGTACCCCACCATTCTGTCATGGAACATTAAGAATAAAAGTTGGGAAACAGATGAAAGAGGATATTTAAGACTTACATTCCAATATGGCAAGAAAGACACATATCAACCACGTAGTTTTGAAGATGCTTTCTTTAGTGAAAATGAAAAGTTCATTACTGAAAATACTTTTTCTTCACTACATCCAAATAGCTTAGAGCAATTTAAAAGTGATAAAGATGCTTATGAACTAGCAAACAATGGCGTGAGTGGAAAATCATCCCTTGCTATTGAAATATTGCTCAACAGCAAAAAGGAAGGTTCTTGCGATTTTTCAAATTGGGTTGTTCCTACATATATAAAAGAAGGACTATTATGGCTGAGGAAAGATTAAAAGATGAATTACAAAATATAACTGAGCAAATCACTAAAGGCCATCATTTTTTATTAAGTGGTGGGGCTGGTAGTGGCAAGACTTATACTCTTGTGCAGGTTGTTAAATGGATTATTGAAAATTATCCATCGTTACAAGTGGCTTGTATTACATATACGAATGCTGCCGTTAAAGAAATAGCCGAACGGGTGAACCATGACAATCTCGTAGTTGCTACAATACATGATTTCCTTTGGGATAATATTAAAAATTATCAAAAAGAATTGTCCCAAACTGTTATTAGGCTACTGAATATGCCGGATTCAGGATTGCATATTTCTGGCCTAGACGAAATTCCTGTGGATTATTTTTGTAATAGAGATAAACCTGTCACCATAAGTTACCAAGAGCATACAAATCTTAAGGAAGGAATTTTGTCTCATGATGAAGTGATTGTTGTTGCCTATGAGATGTTTAAAGAATATAAGAAACTATGTGATATTCTAAAGAGTCGCTATCCTTTTATTTTGATTGATGAATATCAGGATACATTTCCTATGGTAATTGAGATAATGCTCGGTTTCTTGAAGCAGTCCGACAAAAAGAACATTATCGGTTTCTTTGGAGATGCTATGCAGTGTATCTATGATAAAGGTGTTGGCGATTTGAATAAATATAAGTTTGATGGTACGAAAGGAGAAGTGTACGAAGTTCAGAAGTGTCAAAATAGACGAAACCCTTCATTAGTTATTGATTTAGCTAATAAAATTCGCACAGATGGGTTGGTACAAGAACCTTCTAATGATGACAAGGCACCAAATATGGAAAATGGTCATGTTAAGAGTGGTGAGGTTTTGTTTGTATTTTCACAACAAGAAGGAAACGTATTACCAAATGTAAGATCATATCTTACTCAGCAAAAAGGTTGGAATTTTCATGATGCAAAAGTAACTAAAGAACTGAATTTGACTCATAATCTCATTGCTGGAAAAGCCGGTTTTGCAAATTTAATGGAAATATATAATGGCGATCCAATTCTTGGGTATGTAAAAAACAAAGTCAAGCCTTGTGCGGAAGCCTATTTTACAAAGGATGAAATGGAAGGGAAAACATTGGCTGACATTTTGAATGGTCTGCAAGCCAAAGGAATTGAATCAAATCAATACGAACCGACCAAAACTCAAAAAAGTTTTATCACAAGCCATGCTCTCTTATACGAAAGGGCAAAGAAGTATAAATTTGAGAGTTTAATACATACTTATGTAGATAAGTCACAATTGGTTGATGACAAGAAACAAAGTGAAGATGAAGAGAGCAAGACGGGATCGAAACGTTCTCCCTTAGTAAAACATCTTTGCAGGATAGAACAAGCTATTAGGCTGTTTAAAGAAGGTAATGTCTCTGAATTTCTCAAAGTAACAGGATATACGCAAAGTCGTTATTCTGGTGACGATAGAAAAATAAAGAGTAAAGCAGATAAGATAAAATTAAATGAATCTATTAATAAGTTACAGAATGCGGATAATAAGACTATAAGGGATATGATAGAACTAGCAGACAAAGAGAATATTTGTTTGATTGATGACAAGGTCGATAATTATAAAGAGCGTTACCCTTATATTTACGACAGAATGATGGAGGTTTCATATAGCGAATTTGTAAGCTTGTATGATTATCTTGAAGGACAAACACCATTCTCCACTCAACATAAAACAAAAGGGGCAGAATTTGATAATGTTCTTGTTATTCTTGATAATGGAAGATGGAACAACTACAATTTTGAAAAATTGTTCACAGCTTCTATTGATGAACTCCATGAATCTGTAGTGCAACGTACTAGGAAAATTTTCTATGTATGTTGTACTAGAACAAAGGAGAAATTGGCTGTCTATTATCATAAGCCAACTGCTGCAGTTTTAGCTAAAGCACGAGAATTGTTTGGAATCCATAATGTGATAGAAATCCCCAAGAATTAAATATACATTAGGAACAATAGTAGGATATAATGGTTTCATTTAAAGATGGACAAACTGACCAAGAAACAGCGTCATCGTTGCATGTCTGCAATAAAGGGCAAGGATACTAAACCTGAATTACTGGTAAGAAAGTTCTTGTTCAGCCGTGGCTTTCGGTATAGGATGAATCACCCACGGCTTCCCGGACATCCCGATTTGGTTTTACGTAAATACAGAACTGTTATTTTCGTAAATGGCTGCTTTTGGCACGGTCACGAAGGATGCAAATACTACGTTCTACCAAAGACAAATGTTGAGTTTTGGAAGAATAAAATTGAGCGCAATCGGAGTAGGGATATAGAGGAACGGCTGCAGCTAACTTCAATGGGATGGCATTGCCTTACCATTTGGGAATGTCAGTTGAAACCGAAAGTCCGCCAACAGACTTTAGAGGCTTTAGAATACACGCTTTACCATATTTATCTTGAGGATAGAAGAATCAAATCATATGAGACAACTGAAGAAGAATATAGCATGGTGGCAGAACCCGTTGAAAGTTATGGCAAATCGAAATGAATAATTGCGAAGGTGATAATTTAAATTATGCCAAAGAATATAGAAATACGGAATAGCACAGTTGAGTTTCTCATCTTCATGCTTGAAGGCAAGGAGGATGGGATTCAGGTGATGTATAAGAATGAGACCATTTGGGCAACACAAAAGGCAATGGCGCAACTTTTTGATTGCTCAACTGACAATATTGGACTGCACTTAAAAAATATATTCGCATCCGGGGAACTTGACAAAGATTCAGTTACCGAGAAAAACTCGGCAACTGCCGCAGACGGGAAAAATTATCAAACAATGTTCTATAATCTTGATGCCATTATCAGTGTTGGATATAGAGTTAATTCTGTTCGTGCCACTCAGTTCCGTCAGTGGTGTACATGTGTGCTTCGTCAGTTTGCCATCCGTGGTTATGTGATTGACAAGAAGCGAATGGAGAACGGTTCGTTTATTGGTGAGGATTACTTTGAACATTTGCTTGCCGAAATAAGGGAGATAAGGCTGAGTGAGCGTCGTTTTTATCAGAAACTGACCGATATTTATGCTACGGCTATAGACTATAACAAAGATGCTCTGACAACTCGTCTTTTCTTCAAAAAGGTACAGAACAAAATGCACTATGCTGTGCATGGACATACCGTTGCGGAGCTGATAGTCGAACGAGCCGATGCGAATAAGGAACACATGGGATTGACCACTTGGGAAAACGCTCCGAATGGAAAAATTGTCAAAACAGATGTGTCTGTAGCAAAGAACTATTTGCGAGAAAAAGAATTGGAAGAAATGGGCAGGATAGTCAATGCATCGCTTGATGTGGCAGAAAGTATGGCTATGCGTCATATACCTATGACAATGGAAGATTGGGCAAAGCGAATAGACAAATTCATTAATTTATTTGAGAGCCCGATATTACAGGATAGCGGAAAGGTTTCTGCCGAATATGCCAAAGAGTTTGCTGAATCTGAGTTTGAAAAGTACAGGATTATTCAAGATCGTCTTTTCCAATCTGACTTTGATAGATTTGAAGACAATGGTCTTCCTGTATTGGATATTGAATAATTATAATGTCATTTTGAGGTTGGCAAAATCGCCTTTGGGATATGGCAGATTCATGTCGTTAAATTGGCAAGTGTTCGGACAATAGTTCTGTGTTCATCATCTAGTATCTGCATTTATGGTGACCGATGTTACTCCAGTATACCACTTAAAAGCAAGAGAAGAGTTCACATAAGAGTTCATAAAAGAACCAGTAGGGTTCATAAAAGCACAACTGAAATACACTCCAAAACCGCAATAATGCCAAATTCAGCTTGCAGAGGATTGGCAAAGTCTCACGAGCGATTTATCGCTTGGGGTATTGAGTTACCCTAACTCAATAAGGTTTGTATAATGTAACCATTCGGCCTACTACAGGTCCCCATCTGATACCCCCAATCCTGGAAGAGGTTTTCTTTCCAGGATTAGTCGAAGGGTGA
>JAAYYM010000101.1 GCA_012515365.1 Clostridia bacterium | reverse complement strand
TTCTTTTTGATTAGTATCAGTCAAATCGTCTGGTATTATTCATGAGAAATTGGAATCATCCACCGATGATGACTCCGATATTTCCATGAAGCAGAATGCGGATGATACCACAGATGACAAGGTGTCCTACGTAGAATACATAGAAGAACCATTTCATTCCTTTCCAGTTACCACGTTTCCCATTGTAATTCATAATGAATGGAACGCAGATGATGACAAGCATTTGGATCAGACCATAAACAACATCAACAAAAATCGCATAGACAGTAGCGTAGAATGCTACATAAACTAACATGGAACATACCTGCTTTTTAAGATTGCCATAGTATTTGTTAATATCGATGATGGCGAGCACTGCGATACAGCTCCAGTCAGATGGAAATGTGATGAGGCAGATTCCTATTGTAATCAGCAATTTCTGCCATGCTTTCAGTTTACAGCGTTCCTCATCATGAATGTAGAGTGCAACAACGCCCCATGCCAATGGCCAGATGACACTTGTCTGATTCAGCAAAGTGGTTTCAAATGGAATGAATGGAATTCCAAAGCAGAAATTGTATGCAAAGTGTGAAATGATCGAGAATACGAAAAGTCTCGTGATATAGCCTTTTAGATTTTTGGTGTGGCGATATCCTTCTACAATCATGAACCACATCGTAGGTGCAGCTAGTCTGCCAATGATGTGTAATAATATAATCCACCATGTTTTCTCATAACCTGGAATGATGACGCTTGTCAGGTGATCAATCGTCATGGCGATGATTGCGAAAATTTTTAATTGATTACCGGTGAATCCGTTTCCTATTAAGGTTTTTTGTTCCATAAATGCGATAGAGCCTCTCTTTCGTGTGATTATTTGAGTAATTGAAATGTGGGGGTGGAAATCTTCTTTTATGTTTAGGCAATTGTGAACGGACGAGCCTGTGTCATTAAGATATCAGCTGAATTTGGTTTCAACAAGGAGGTGGATTGTAAGTTACAGCTGGTGAGGGGTAAGATGCAGATTGAGAGGGGTAAGCAGTCGATTGCGATCTCTTGTTAAAATTTTGTTAGAAACTGATCGCATTTGCACGTATGATCTGATTTTTGGTATAATTATCTGGCACTATAAAGCTATAGGGGGATGACGATGAAAAAACTGAGTATCATTGTTTTGTGTGATCAGGCTGAGAATGTGATTGACAAGTGCATGAACTCGCTGGTTAATCAGGCGATCAGACAGGATGCAATGGAGTTGATTTGTATCGATCATGCATCAACGGATCGGACCTTTGAAAAGTTATGTGAGTGGGAGCAGCAGTATCCGGAATTGATCATGGTTATTCAGTGCGAAGAAAAAGTGAATGACGGACAGTTTAAAAATATTGGATTACAGTATGCCGGTGCAGAATATGTGGGTTTTGTGAATCCGGGAGATCCCTTCTTGCCTGACATGTGGGAATCGCTCGTTCATGCAAGCATTCTTAAAAACAGTGATGTTTCTATATTACGTTTACGGGCAGATGCAGAAGAAGACTTGGATCATATGGTGACCCACAGACTTTATCGCAATGCATGTTTAAGGGAACATCAGCTGGCTTTCCCGGAAAGCAAGTGTTATGAAAACTTCTTTTTCAATAAACTGATCAGCCATTATACAAAACGAATTGTTATATTAAAAGAAGATCCATCCCAAAATATTGATAGTTTGAACAGAAAATCAGTTACGCTGATTAGCAAAACAAATACACTAATTAAGAAACTGGACTATTTTGACAGTCATGTACTATTAGTATCTGAATTAAAGATGCGAGGTATCTGCAGTACACAGGACGAAATTGATTTTATCAAATTTCTGGATGAAACAGTGAGGGATATCCTCACAACGTATGGCATGATTTCTATAGATCTTTTCGATACGATGTGTACAATTGCAGGAGATCTTTTGCGGGATTCAGAGCAAGAGGTTTTGGACTTATATGAAAGTATCATTTTATCGCTTAAGAAAATGAAAGAATTAAACGAACCACCGTATTCATTGGATGATCTGGACCATGACAGGAGTGAAATTAGTAAATATTCATACTGGGTAGAGGAACGCGGTTCAAATGACGATTTTGAAAAAATGAATCAAATTGTTTTAGAAAGCGATACCCTGACTTTATATAATCTTTTTTATTATTGGAGTCAGGCAAGAAGAATCATGGGGCGCAATCAGAAGCTGTGTGATCGAAAGAACCTGTTAGAGCAGATCTATAAAAGAACATATCTGGGATATGAAAGAGAGTGTCAGGATCTACTGACACCGATTATAGAAGATGAGCGTAATGAGAATTTGATTTATGTGATCACCCTGCAGTTCATCGGCTTACAGCATCCGCCGACAAGGACAGCACTAGAGCGGATCGAGGTTTTGATCAAACAACTCCACAAAACAGTCAAGGTCATTAATACACGCGAACCGATGACGACACTGGGTGAGATTCCGATGTATGCAACGCAAAAAGGAAGCATCAATGATGCTATATCCGGCAGCCGCATGCAGCACTACAATGGAATGCAGTTTACGTTGATGCAAAGTGAAGCGCCTATGCCGGAAATCATGGAAGTACGAAAAATATTGATGAGGCTTAAAGAGGAAAAACCGTATCTGATACTGGCGATCGGAAATGGCAGTATCGTGGCAGATCTGGCTTCTCATCTCATTCCTGTTATTAACATTCCGGTTGTTTTTTCCTCATACTGGATCCGTAAGGGTCAGTATACTGCAACCGGCAGGAGATTTACGAAAGAGGAGATCAGGTCAGCCTTCCATCAAAATGAACTTCCTGTTAATCTCATCGAAAGTACATTCACATTCAGGATGAAACCACAGGAAAAGCATCTGACAAAAGAAGATCTGGGACTGCCAAAGAACCGATTTTTAATGCTTGTGGTGGGGACAAGGCTGCATGATGAGGTAGATGATGACTTTATCCAGATGATTCAGCCGTTACTTCAACAAAATGGATTCCTTGTATTTGCAGGTGAATTTAACAATTATGAAGACTACTGCAGGAA
>JAAYYM010000100.1 GCA_012515365.1 Clostridia bacterium | reverse complement strand
TTAATTTTCAAATTGCCGGTAATACCAGCAGCATTATTCTATTACCTGAATTACTAAGTGTCAATACCTATATCAAAATGATAGCGAAAAAGATAATCTCTTTCGCTATCAAATACATAAATAAAATTATACAATAATTTAGTTTTGCCCAGTTCCACCTTGAGAGTTCCCTGGAGTCTGAGTATTGGAAGATCCCTGACCAGGAGTTTCAGAAGGACTGTTCTGTGCCGGAGTCTGTGTGCTAGAAGATCCCTGACCTGCACTGTCATTCTGAGGGCTTGCCTGACCTGGAACATCAGAAGGTATATTTTCTTCTTGATGCATATTTTGTTCCTGATTCATTTCATCTTCAGCCATATTCTGCTCACGGTCCATATTAGTTTCCTTGTTTTCATTTGTTTTGGCCATTATCTCTTTTACAGATTTATTCAGCCATTCTTCCTTATTAATACTTTGAGGGTCATCGGAACTATTAATAAGTTTTTCTACTAAATTCAGTTTCCCTGGAGTAACTCCCAGTTCATGAGCTTCTTCAACTCTTACTAATCCAACAGCTTCTCCTACAACTTCTGCATTAGGATTGTTCTTTGTTACGGTTTCTTTAACAGATTCTTACAGTCTTGCAGCCAATTCGCTCGCATTATTTGAATTCCTTGCTGCTGTAGAAATCATCACACCAGCTCCCTCTTCTTCAAGGTATCCTTCTTGAACTGCTTCCTCAATCGTCATAGATAAAGCATCATCTATTGATTTATTCTTCAATTCTTCTATATTGATTTCCTCTAGTAACCTTATACCATCTTCATTTACACCTTTTGCATCTATTACCCTGTCATACATATTAATTGAATATTCAACAGAAGGATTAATATCCATACTTACATATGAAGTGGATATGTAATATGATGCTAAACCTAAACCTATTATTGCAGCCAGAATCACTACTGTTGCGATAATTGCAGTTCTGTTTGTTTTTGCTTTCATTTTTTTATCTGCCTCCTTGTTAATACTAGTTTGTGAATATATAGTTTCTTAAATCTAATTGCGAAATAATATAACAGCATCACTATTACATAATACGATAAGGATAATATGAATTTAGGGGTAGGTTCTACTTGCTCATATAGATATCTATATCCTGTTTTGTCGGCATTCCTTCTATTGCACCAAGCTTAGTGCAGCAGATTGCTCCAGCTTTATTCGAAAATAGAACAATTTTCTCAAGCAGATTACAATCATTAAAAATCTCGTTTAAATCATCAAGCATTGATAATCTGTATAAAAAAGCGCCGATAAAGGCATCACCTGCTCCTGTTGAGTCAATACAGTTCACTTTGATACTGGGTACAGTCTTTATATACTCTTTTTTAGCAATTAAGCATCCTTTATCAGACAGTGTTATAAGTACAATCTTTGTACCAAAATTTAATAACTTAGTAGCTGCTTCTTCTAAATCAGTTTCACCTGATAAAAGTCTAGCCTCTTCTTCTGATGCTTTTATAACATGACTTTTAGCAATCATTTTTCTGCTTTTTTCAATAAATTCATCTGTTCTTGTTTTCCAGAAATCCTGCCTGTAATTGGGGTCAAAAACAATGAATTTATCCTTTTCAACAGCCATATCAAGTGCTTTCATATATGCT
>JAAYYM010000099.1 GCA_012515365.1 Clostridia bacterium | reverse complement strand
TTCCAATCGGAACACTCGGATCGATAATATTTGGAAGCGTCATCATGATTTTCGTAATCTGCTCGCTAAGTGTGGCTTCTAATGCTTCGAGCTCTGCAAGACGCTCTGCATTTTTTGTTACTTCACGCTTTACTTGCTCTGCCTCATCCTTTTTCCCTGCAGCCATTAACGCACCGATCTGCTTAGAAATCTTATTTCTGTTGGCACGCAGATCATCTGCCTCCTGTTTTGCTGCTCTGCTCTTGGCATCAAGCTCAATCACTTCATCCACCATCGGAATTTTAGCATCTTGAAACTTCTTTTTGATATTCTCTTTTACCACATCAGGATTTTCTCTGACAAATCTCATATCTAACATCGTAACGCCTCCTGCTATTCATCAATCTGGGCATGGAACTTCTGTAATGATTTCACATCTGCCTTATAATTTTTCATTGCCTTGATTCCTTCAACAGTCGCCTTTGCAGCTGCCATTGTTGTTACATAAGGAATTCTTGTTTTGATAACACCCTTACGGATATAGCTGTCATCTGTCGCACCCTTTTTATCATCTGGTGTATTGATCACGATATCAACCTCATGATTCGTAATCGCATCCAGGATATTCGGTCTTCCCTGTTGAAGCTTATAAACTTTAACTGCAGGAATTCCGTTATTTACGATCATATCGCAGGTTCCACCTGTAGCAATGATCTTAAAGCCACATTCATGAAAGCCCTTTGCTACTTCTACAAGTTCTGCTTTATCTCTATCGTTAACACTGATCAGAACAGTGCCGCTAAGAGGCAGCTTCGTCTGTGTTGCTTCCTGCGCTTTATAATATGCTTCACCAAAGTCAGATGCCATACCGAGTACTTCACCTGTAGAACGCATTTCAGGTCCGAGTAACGGATCCACTTCCTGGAACATATTGAATGGGAATACCGCTTCTTTGACACCATAATGTTTAAACTTCTTCTCTTTTAATTCAGGAACCGGTGATTTTCTTCCGGTAATAGAAGACGTAATGATATCTGTTGCAAGAGGTACCATTCTGATATTACATACTTTAGATACAAGCGGCACGGTACGGCTTGCACGTGGATTAGCTTCCAGTACATAAACCTTATCATCCTCGATTGCATACTGCATATTCATCAGACCGCAGACATTCATCTCTTTGGCGATCTTCATCGTATATTCTTTAATTGTTTTCACATTTTTCTCTGAAATGTTCAAAGAAGGAAGGACACATGCAGAATCTCCTGAATGTACACCTGCAAGCTCAATATGTTCCATGACTGCAGGAACAAATGCATCCTTGCCGTCGCTGATTGCATCTGCCTCACACTCTGTTGCATGATGCAGGAAACGATCAATCAAAATCGGACGATCAGGCGTTACACCAACTGCTGCGCTCATGTATACACGAAGGCTTTCATCATCATGAACAACTTCCATACCACGACCACCGAGTACATAAGAAGGACGTACCATAACAGGATATCCGATTCTCTGTGCAATGGTAAGTGCTTCCTCTACATTAACTGCCATTCCTGACTCAGGCATAGGAATTTCTAACTTATCCATCATTGCGCGGAACAGATCTCTATCCTCAGCAAGATCGATTGTTTCAGGTGTCGTACCAAGGATATTAACACCATATTTCTTTAAGTCTGCTGCCAGATTCAATGGCGTCTGACCACCGAACTGAGCGATTACACCGATTGGCTTTTCTTTATCATGAATGCTCAGAACATCTTCAAGTGTCAGTGGTTCAAAATACAGTTTATCCGATGTATCATAATCAGTAGAAACTGTTTCAGGATTACAGTTAACAATAATAGTTTCAAATCCAAGCTCTTTTAAAGCAATTGATGCATGTACGCAACAGTAATCAAACTCGATACCCTGACCGATACGGTTCGGTCCACCGCCAAGGATCATGATCTTTGGTTTATCTGTATTTGTCTTGCTTTCATCTGGAATATTGTAAGAAGAATAATAGTATGCACTATCCGGTGTTCCGCTTACATGAACACCCTCCCATGCTTCCGTAATACCTGCTTCAATTCTGGCATTTCTAATCTGCTCCTCAGAGATTTCAAGTAAAGCAGCCAGATATTTGTCTGAGAAACCATCCTTCTTTGCAGCACGCAAAACTTCTGTTGATGGAACAGAACCCTTGTATGATTTGATTCCTTCCTCTTCTAATACAAGCTCTTCCATCTGCTCGATGAAATAAGGTTTAATTTTAGTGAGTTCAAACAGTTCATCTACAGTAGCGCCCTTGCGGATTGCTTCATACATAATGAACTGACGCTCGCTGGTCGGTACATGCAGCATATCCAACAGCTCTTTTTTAGAAAGAGAAGCGAAATTCTTAGCTCCACCCAGACCATAACGACCGATTTCCAGACTTCTGATGGCCTTCTGGAATGCTTCCTTATAGGTTTTACCGATGCTCATTACTTCGCCCACAGCACGCATCTGTGTTCCAAGCTTATCTTCTGCACCTTTGAATTTTTCAAATGCCCAGCGTGCAAACTTGATTACAACATAATCACCATCCGGAACATATTTGTCCAAAGTGCCGTATTTTCCACAAGGAATATCGCACAGATCAAGACCTGTTGCTAACATTGCTGAGATCAAGGCGATAGGGAAACCTGTTGCCTTGGAAGCAAGTGCTGAAGATCTTGAAGTTCTTGGATTGATTTCAATAACAATAATACGTCCTGTTTCTGTATTTCTTGCAAACTGTACGTTAGTTCCACCGATTACTTCGATTGCATTAACGATTTTATATGCCTGTCTTTGCAGTTCATCCTGTACATCTTTTGAAATGGTCAGCATTGGCGCGCTACAGAAAGAGTCGCCTGTATGAACACCAAGTGGATCAATATTTTCTATAAAGCATACTGTAATCATATTGCCTGACTGATCACGAACAACCTCAAGTTCAAGCTCTTCCCAGCCAAGTACAGACTCTTCTACCAGCACCTGACCAACAAGACTGGCCTGCAGACCTCTGGCACATACAGTCTTAAGCTCTTCTATATTGTATACCAGACCGCCGCCTGCACCGCCCATTGTATAAGCCGGACGAAGTACAACCGGATAACCAAGCTCTTCTGCAATGGCAAGTGCTTCTTCTACTGTGTAAGCAACCTCACTTCTTGCCATTTCGATTCCGAGTTCATTCATGGTTTTCTTAAATTCAATTCGGTCTTCACCACGTTCAATCGCATCTACCTGAACTCCGATGACCTTAACACCATATTTCTCAAGAACACCTGCCTTAGCGAGTTCGGAACAAAGATTAAGACCCGATTGTCCTCCTAAATTAGGCAATAAACCATCTGGTCTCTCTTTTGCAATAATCTGCTCTAGACGTTCTACATTCAATGGTTCAATGTAAGTAACATCTGCTGTGCCCGGATCAGTCATAATTGTAGCCGGATTAGAATTAACCAATACAATCTCATATCCCAGTTTACGCAATGCCTTACATGCCTGTGTTCCTGAATAATCAAATTCACATGCCTGACCAATAATAATCGGACCTGAGCCAATAATTAGAATCTTGTGAATGTCATCTCTTTTTTTCATACTTCTTCGTTCCCCGCTTTCTTTGTTTTGTATCTGTTCTTCTTGCAGCATTTCTTCTTAATATTGTTTCTTATATTATTTCTTCTTATATTAATAATTAAATAATTCTGTACTAAAGTAGCGTTCCCCTGTATCCGGAAGAATGGTGACCACCGTCTTTCCTTTTCCAAGCATCTTTGCCATCTTAATGGCTGCAGCAACATTGGAGCCGCTTGAGATTCCGCACATCAG
>JAAYYM010000007.1 GCA_012515365.1 Clostridia bacterium | reverse complement strand
CGAGCTGCCTGGCCAACAGAAAAAGTGATCAGGAATTTACGGGTCTTACCAGTATTAAAACGGCATGGTGTCCCTTTTATTGATTTTTCAAAAGATGAATGGCTTGAAATTCCAATGAATACGAAGCACTGGACAAAAGTTTATGTGCCCAGAACTATATATGAAGCAGAACATAGAATTTACCTCTCTAATATGCGGGGTCACGTATCAACACGTTTCTCAGGGGTAATTAAACTATGTGTAGGATGGATGTCTCCTGAAGACAGGGAAATCATGCATGAAGATCCCACCAAGTCAGAAGAAATGATAGCTGAATTTAATACTTTATGGAAACCAGATCTTTCATTTATGGATATGCGACGAAGCGTTATAAAAAAAGATGGTCGAGGTATGTATATATTCCCGAATTACATTCTATCTTCACCGGATATGGTTGCGATTGATACTGAAGGTGTTCGCGAATTGAAGAAAGAAAAGGCAGAAAACAGAGTAGATGTTCCAGTTGAAGAAATGAAGCTGTTGACAACTGCAAGAGACCTTGGTTTAGGCAAGATGGATTATGAAGTAATCGAGACTGAAGCGCATTTGTATTGTACATATGGTATGGGTCCATCTGATGGCGGAGTGATGTATCCGTTTGCTTAGCAATATTATTCAGGAGAATTAATGTAATGTTACTTAAGGATAAAGTTTCAATTGTTACCGGGTCCGGACGTGGATGGGGGCGATCTATTGCTCGAAAGTTCGCACAGGAGGGCTCACTCGTATATGTCGTTGCACGGACAAGGTCCGAAATCGATGAGACTGTTGCGATTATTCAAAAAGATGGCGGAAAAGCAATTGGATGTTTATTGGATGTGGGTGATGATAGAGCTGTTGAAGCCTTTATAAAAAAAGTTGAAGAAGATAGTGGACGAATTGACATCCTTGTAAACAATGCTGCCATTCTTCCGCTAATGTTTTTTGAAGATATGACTATGGATGATGTCGATCACGTTTTATTAATTAATTTGCGGGCGACAATGGTAACTTCCAAGCTTGTGTTAGATCTGATGAGGCGACAAGGTGGTGGAAGTATTATCAATGTTTCCTCAAATGCAGGTGTGTTCGGCTTTGAAAAGGAAAGTATTTATTGCGCATCAAAGCATGCCATCGAAGGTTTCTCAAAGTCAATTGCTTTAGAATATAAACCTTTTAATATTGCGGTAAATACGATTACTCCCGGCGGTGCAAATATGCATGTCAGGATTAAACCTACCAGTCTTACACAGTCAGAATTTGAGAAGCTTCCAGCACAAGAGAAAGAGAAATGGACAGATTCCATTATTTCAACTGAAGCGTTTGTGTTTTTGGCAATGCAGCGTGGTGATGGGATAACCGGCGAACGGTTTGCTGCGTATGAGTTTTCAGAACGAATTCGTAAAACTGGTTGGGAAATAAAAAAAGAAGATTTACGATTTGAAAAAACTGTAGAAGGAATGTGTTAGTAAAAGGGGAAAAGATGGATGATATTTATCAATGGATTGATGATCATGAGAAGGAGCTTGTTGAAGAGCTGCAGGATTTACTTCGGCAGCCGAGTATTAGTGCACAAAACATAGGATT
>JAAYYM010000098.1 GCA_012515365.1 Clostridia bacterium | reverse complement strand
CGAGTGTTCGTTTGAAATCTTCATCGTAACGTTGTTGTGTGGACATAGAAGATACCTCCTTTTGGTGTCTATGATTATTGTATAGATATTTATAAAAAGTGTCCACTTTAATAAGTATAATGCAGATTATGATAAAGTAAAGCAAGAGGAAGAAGAAAAACAATTAGAAGCAGAGCGTGAACAACAAAGAATTGAGGAAGCAGAACGACAAAAACAACTCGCAGAAGAACGTGAGAAACAACACCAAGAGAATATGGTTAAATGGTTTGGCAGCCCTGCTAAAAAGTTTGCATGGATTATTGCAGGGTGTGTAGCATTAGGACTCTTAATTATGTTAGGAATGTACGCAAGCAATGAAAGCAAAATAGCACAAGCCATAGAAGATTCACAATCATATGTTGATAGAATAGAAAGATCAACATCGGATATTGATTCCATTCTTTCTAGTGTGGATTATGTATATGGCAGTTTGGTTAGTGACAATGATGTAGAGAAAATCACAGACCATTTACGAGACATTGATGTATATATGATTATTATAGATAACGATTATGCTGAATATACTAGAGTAGCAGATGCTGTTGAAAGTTATGTTGAGTCGAATACGTCCTATAATTCTTGGAATGAATATAAAGAATATTTAAGCAAAAATTATCTTATTGAAGATGAAAATGATAAATCGGCTGAAAAACTTGTTAAAGGTGTTGCATATTCTTCCAACACTGATATGGCACAGGCAAGAAAGAATAGTAGTGTGATTGTCGAATCTTTAAATCATACAACATCAGGAAGTAACTACAAAATATATGGAACTGTTACAAACAACACATCATCTATAGTGAGATTTGTGAAAGTAAAAGTTTCCATGAAAGATGCTGACAATAAGGTGATAGATACAGAAACTACATATGCGTGTGGTGATGAGGGATTAGCACCAGGAGAATCGACAAAATTTGAGTGCTATATTAAAAAAGATTCATCAGCAGATAGTTATTCTGCTGAAATATATGATTACGATTAAATAAAAAATAAAGAGAGGGCTACCCTAAAACAGGGCAGTCCTTTTTGATGCACATTTATATAGAAGAAAGGAGTTCACAATGACAGTTTTAGATAGATTAAAAATGGAATTGAACCACCAAGAGTATTTCAAGGACGAGGAATATATCCAGTTCCTTGCAGAGAATGGTTTTGATTCTGAAACAGGAGAATATCTTGCTGATTATGATAAAGCCACAATGCAGAGACAGTTGCTATTATCTGTATTGGATGTGCTTGAAGCCGTTAGCAATGATATTGATGTTATGACAGCAATCAGTACAGAGTTTGCAAACATCGGTCAAGCATACAAATATATGGAATCAAGAATTGCACAGTTGAAAGATAAGATTGCAGGTATTCCAGAGCCAGAAGAAGATTATTCTTGCTTTTCGCTCATGTACACAAGAAAGTAAAAGTCGTAATTGACATTGAGTTTTCCATGTGGTATTATATCATTCAGTTGGTAGTCCTACGAAGTAATATGTGATAGGTTCTACGAAAACATAGTTATTAAATGCTCGGCATTAGGTGGTATTTAAGTCTCTGAAAGGCGTGGCGGAACTGGCAGACGCACAGGACTTAAAATCCTGCGGGACTAATCTCCCGTACCGGTTCGATTCCGGTCGCCGGCAGTAGTAGAAAGTGCTTCAAGTGTTGATTTATCAGCATTTGAAGCACTTTTATTTTTATAAATCTGTTTGTACATGTTTGTACATCACATATATATTGCGTTTATCACAATGCAGATATCATGATATTAATAGTTGTTTCAGTTGGTGTCACAGAACGAATATAATGCATATGAAGGGATTTATATTTAAATATATTAGTTCACAACGGTAAATAGAGATGTTACAATTAGCATACAAATTTGAATTTGCGGAGGTAATTTATGAATAAGATAAATGATACATCAGTTGTACAACAGCAATATGCTACTGCAAATAATTTAAATACAAGAATGTCAATTCATGCTAAATACTCAACGAATAAGATGGGGTTCGGAAATTGGATAGTTTCAAATTATAGAATTGATAAAGGCATGAAAGTATTAGAGCTAGGTTGCGGAACGGGAGATATGTGGAAAAATAGAGAAACTTTGATATCTGCTTGTTCTAAGCTAATACTTTCAGATTTTTCAGAAGGAATGGTGGCAACTACAAGAGATCATGTAGGTTGCTATGATAATATTGAATATAGGGTTTGGGATATTCAAGATTTACCTTATGAAGATGAGAGTTTTGATGTTATTATTGCAAATATGATGTTATTATTGCAAATATGATGTTATTATTGCAAATATGATGTTATTATTGCAAATATGATGTTATACCATGTGCCTAATATAGATAAAGGTTTGATGGAGGTGCGACGAGTATTAAAGAAAGGTGGTCAATTCTATTGTGCAACATATGGGGAACATGGAATTATGAAATATCTTTCGGAAGTTCTTTCGGCGTATGGTGTTGACGATAACATAAATAAGAATTTTACACTTCAAAACGGATATGAAATTTTAAATAAAATTTTTTCAAAGGTTAAAAAATTAGAATATATAGATTCATTGGAAATTACTAATATAGAAGATATGATGGAGTATACATATTCACTTTCTAATAT
>JAAYYM010000097.1 GCA_012515365.1 Clostridia bacterium | reverse complement strand
CCCAAAATAGTACTCTCTTTGTGCCTGTAGGTAACGCTGTCTGCTGATCGGCACCCTTTCTCCCGAAAACAGGATGAACTCTGACTGACAGATTTCTGCTATTTCTTTTGCATTGACCAAATATGCTGCGTGGCAATAAATAAAACCAAAGTCATGCAGATCCTCGGCAAGCTCTGTAATTTTCGCATAGGCTCCATATACTAAATGATTCGATCCTTTCATATGGATATATACTTTTCGCTTTACATTTTCTATATATATAATATCAGATATTTTAATTTTCATCATTTTGGAGTCAACACGGATTTCCAGTGTTTCTTCATTGAGCTCCAGTTTTTCGACCACTGCATCCATGCAGTCGTTGAATTCCTCATCTAACTGCGGTTTTAAAATGTATCGGACTGCATTGACGCGATAACCGCGTGCCGCATACTGTATATAACCCGAAATGAATACGATAACCGCCTTCTCGTTTCTCGTTCTGATATGAACAGCTGTCTGCATGCCGTCCAGTTCGTTCATCTGCATATCCAGAAAATATACATCATACTGCTCTTCACTTTGCAGCAGTTCCTCTCCGCTGCTATATGTATCTATCCGACACTGCAGCTGCTTCTGCTTTGCATATGCCAAAATATTGGTTTCAATCTGTTTTAAAAAAGATGCATCATCATCACACACCGCGCATCTGATCACTTCCATCGCCTCCCTGCTGCTGTCATTTTCCGGTAGTCATCTGGTGCTCATTCGCTTGACTACTTATATTGTCGCTGAAATTCATGGATTTTGCAAGAATAAATATTACATTTTCCTTTTTATTCCAATTCGATACCAAACATTACATTTTTATTACCAAACGTTACATCTATATTGTTTTCAGACTTATCGTTATGTTATAAATTAGTTAGAGATTATAAGTCTCGACAACCTGTGTTTATTTCTAATATATAGCCCGTGGTCAACCCCCACAGGGCTATATTACTATGTCATGAAAACATTTGTCATTCTGCCTGAAACCGAGTATAATAAACAGGAATCCTATTTCAGACCGCAGGAGAACAACAATGTATCGAATTAAATCCAATCTGCAAAATATTATTATTATTTTTATTGACTGCATCACCATACTGCTTAGTTTGATGCTTTCAAATTATATCCGGAATCAATCATGGCTGCTGTTCAACGACTCAGCAAATGATATTTTATCTCTGATGGCTCTATTTATTATCTGCTATCTGACTACGTATCTGGTCATCAATTTTAATCAAAACTATCTGCAAAAGGGACCTTTGCATGAGCTTTTTGATATTATTAAAATGCATGCTGTTATTTATGCCTTTGCATTTGTTTTGATTTACTTTACACGTATCATCTCGGATTTTTCCAGACTTGCCTTTATTTATTTCTTTCTGATAGACACTCTGGCCATGCTGTTGTTTCATACATTGCTCAAATATCTGATTAAAACTTACTATATCCAGAGCGCCTCTCTCCGGCAGCTGGTCATCGTTGCATCCTCCGATACCGCAGAAGAGCTTGTGGAAAACATTCAACATTCCAACGACTGGGGGTATCACGTTGTTGCAGTTGTCCTGGCCGATGTTGACCGTACAGGCGAGACTCTGAAAGATGTCCCGATTGTTGCAGACCTTGATTCGTTGGTGTCCTACTGTCAGACCGCACCGATTGATGAAGTGCTTTTTTCACTGACTGCCGATTATAATGCAGGTCTTGGCAGCATGTTAAAGGAAATTTCATCTATGGGAATCGTAGTGCATGTCAATGTTGACTTTTTCTTTGAGGATATCACTTCCCAAAAAGTTCTGACACATATCGGCGATAAATATGTCATCACTTATGCCAATCGTTTTCTGTCCATGCGCCAGATGCTCGCAAAACGTACTTTGGATATCATCGGAAGCCTGCTTGGTGTGATTCTGCTGATTCCTGTAACCCTGGTTCTGGCTCCCATTATTAAGATTGAGTCTCCGGGACCTGTGTTCTTTGCACAAAAAAGAGTAGGCAAAAACGGACGCATCTTCAAAATGTATAAGTTTCGTTCCATGTATATAGATGCAGAAGAGCGAAAAGCTGATTTGATGAATCAAAATGAAATGGATGGGCTGATGTTCAAACTGGATAATGATCCGAGGGTTACAAAGACCGGCAAGTTTATCCGCAGAACCAGCTTAGATGAATTACCGCAGTTTCTGAATATCTTAAAGGGTGACATGAGTCTGGTAGGCACGAGACCACCCACTATTGATGAATTCGAGCAGTATCAAAGCTACCATAAGAAGAGACTTGCGACCACTCCCGGATTAACCGGGTTATGGCAAGTCAGCGGGCGAAATGAAATCAATGACTTTGAAGAAGTTGTCAGACTGGATGTGAATTATATTGATAATTGGTCGCTTGGACTGGATTTGAAAATATTATGGAAAACAGTCGGTGTCGTATTCAATCGAAAAGGTGCAAAATAGAATTCATTCTATTTTTTCATTCGTTTGTACAAATCGAAGTGATCGACCGTAGTTGCAAAAGCATATCCGTAATCCTCCGGTCTTTCCTCCAGAACATGATAGTTCCTGTCAAAAATAATAT
>JAAYYM010000096.1 GCA_012515365.1 Clostridia bacterium | reverse complement strand
TTTCCAAAAAGAAAAAGGCTTTTCTGATGAAGAAATGGATGCTTTAAAAAATGATGACGTTGATGCATTAATTCCTATTTTCGCATTTTCAACCAAGCCTCACGTAAGTGACCTTGCAGGATTATTTGTCAGAAATATCAATCGTTTCGTAACAAGAGATTTTTATATCGAAAAAATCAAACGCCTTAAGACTTTAGACTACTGCTATCTTGCAGGACAGAAAATCGTAGGAAATGCTACTATTCAGTTAGCTCTTGCAGAAGAAACAGACAATCAGGCTTTCACATTGGTTGCTTCCAATTTCTCAGAAGAAACCCATGAATCCGTAAGCAACGATACTTTTGATGCTGTATGTGAATTCATCAACGTAAACTGTGGATTATTTGCTTCCGAACTTAGCAAAAAAGAAGTTGATTTTGATATGGAACCGACTTTTGCATACAAAGACCAGACTGTTACCGGTGATTTTTATGCATTACCAATCTACATAGAAGGTCGTAAGCTTAATTTGATTATCGCAGTAAACACAGATGTATCCATGGGTGAAACACCACATGAATATGTAACAGAAGAAAGCATCGTATATGATGCTATAGACAATTCCAAAGGTTCTGTACTTGTTGTAGACGACTCTAAGATGTCCAGAAATCTGCTGAAAACGCTTTTGGAAGATGAAGGTTATTCTGTCATTGCCGAAGCCGGTGACGGCGAACAGGCACTTGCTGCATATAAACAGTACAAACCTGATTTGGTAACTCTCGATATTACAATGCCGAAGATGGATGGTATTGAAGCATTACAGCTTATTTTGAAAGCTGACTCTTCTGCCAAAGTTATTATGATTACTGCTGCAGGCCAGCAGTCTAAGCTTATCAAAGCATTGAAATACGGCGCAAAGAAATTCATTACAAAACCTTTTGAAAAAGAAGAAGTCATTGCAAACGTCAATGAAGTAATGGATAAATAGTACAGGACACATAATAAAAACCGCGTACAATATCGCTTGTACGCGGTTTTAATATTTCTTCTTATTTTTTAATTCTTCATATAATACAGTATAATTCTTATATCGCACCTGGCTGATTTTTCCTTCTGCAAGTGCATGTTTCACGCCGCAATCAGGCTCGCTCACATGTGCACAGCCCCGGAAGCGGCAACTATCCTCATATCGTTCAAATTCCGGATAATAGTCTCGCAACTCGTCCTTTTCAATGTCAAACAATTGAAGCGAGCTAAAGCCGGGTGTATCTAGAATATAAGTTTCTTCATCAAGTGCAAACAATTCCGAATGTCTGGTTGTATGCTTACCTCTGTCTATCTTTTCACTAATTGCCCCCGTTTCCATAGAAGCCTGCGGATACAGTACATTAATCAGTGACGATTTTCCAACACCACTTGGTCCCGCCACAGTACTTGTATGTCCCTGAAGGAGTCTTCGGATTTCTTCTACTCCCTCCTCCTTATGCACGCTGATAAACAGCACCTGATACCCGCATGTTTCATAGGCATCTCTCAACGCCTGCATCTCTTCTTCTGTTGCAATATCACTTTTATTAAAGCAGATAATACACGGCAGATTTTGCTGGGACATTTGTATCAGAAAACGGTCC
>JAAYYM010000095.1 GCA_012515365.1 Clostridia bacterium | reverse complement strand
TGGAATCACAACACCAATGATTGTCGAATTTGAAACGGGAAAGGATTCGCTTGATGGCCTGCAGGTAAACGATGCTATTTCAGAAACGCAGAAAGCCATTGATGAATTAAAAGACCAGGTGGATGCCATTGTTGCTGTCATCCATATGGGCGAAGAAAATGAAAACAATATTGCCGGTACCGGTGTCATTGATGTTGCAAATGCCTGCCCGGATATCGATGTAATCATTGCAGGGCATATGCATCTAAATGTAAGCTCAAACATTGTAAATAATGTACTGATTACAGAACCCGACAAATATGGGCGTGCGGTTTCTGATGTAAAGCTTTCCTTCACTGCCAATGGGGGCGGTTATGAATTGACTGACAAAACGTCGCAGACGCTTGACGTTTCCGCCTATGCCTCAGACCCCGATTTGGAGGCTGCATTAGCAGAATATCATGATACGCTGCGGGCGATGGTAAATGAACCGATTGGAACACTGGTAGGTGAAAATCTTGTCGAGCCGGATGAAATTAAGGGAATTTCACGTGTATATACAGAACCAACCGGTATTATGAATTTATTCCTTGATGTCGCAAAATTCTATAGCGGTGCGGATGTGGTTGCACTGTGTACTGATAATGAAAACGCACAGCTTGAGACCGGAGATATCTGCATTAAGGATATTGCGAAGAATTATACCTATACTGCCGGTGAAGTCACTGTGTATGAAATAACCGGTGCCGACTTAAAAGCGTATATGGAATGGAGTGCCGACTATTTTAACACTCTGCAGGAGGGAGACCTCACCATCAGCTATAATCCGGAACGCAGAAATTCAAAATACAGTACTGATGATATCTTTGGCGGCATCAATTTTCAGATTGACCTGACTGAAGAAAGCGGAAATCGTATCAAAAATATGGTGCTGGCAGACGGTACAGAGGTAAAGGATGATACAAAATTAACTTTGGGTATGAATTTCTATCGTATGGGACAGCTTCAGGAAGATGGCGGCATCTTTGCCGGAAAAGGATTCAAGGTCATTTACAATTCTATTGCAACCTTTGGAGAAGAACAGGGAACCATTCGTAACCTTACTGTAAAATACATCAAAGAAGAGTGCAATGGTGAATTGACCGGTAATTTCACGAAAAATTGGGAAATCATTGGACTGGACAAGGACAGCGAGGATTATAAGCTGGCAAAGGAATACATCAATGATGGAACGCTTACCCTTCCTGCATCAGAAGATGGTGCTTACACAAATGTGAAATCTATCACGGTAGATGATGTTAAAAATGTAAAGTAATTACTTACGTGTCTCCAATCCCCGCAATTTTACGACTTTTGCCGCCTGTCTGCGACGTTCATCTTCAAGTGCCGCATAGTGCTTTTTTGTCGTATTGACATCTTTATGCCCGAGCACATCCGCCACCAGATAGATATCGCCTGTTTCGCGGTATAAACTTGTTCCATAGGTGCTTCTGAGCTTATGCGGCGTTATCTTTTTCAAGGTCGTCACCTGACTGGCATATTTCTTGACCAGCTTTTCAACACTCCTGACACTGATTCTTTTATTTTGCAAAGAGAGAAAGAGAGCAGTTTCATGTCCCGTTTCCGGAATGGTGTGATGCCGCTCTTCGAGATAATCCCGTAGTGCCGCTTCGACTTCCTCACCAAAATACACAACCGCTTCATAGCCACCCTTACGGCGTATCAATATTCCGTTATTTTTAAAATCAACATCCTGAATATCCAAACCTACACACTCCGACACACGGATCCCCGTTCCAAGCAGGAGAGTGAGCAGTGCTAAATCCCTAACCTTTGTTTTCTTATGATATTCTGCCTGTTTTGCTGTCAGATTTGTTCCCTGTTCTACTTGATCCAATAAAATAGCAACCTCATCAACATCCAAGCGAATAATTTCTTTTGAATGAAGTTTCGGCATCTGTACGAGAGCAGCAGGGTTCTTGGTAATCATCTCATTTCGAAAGTAATAATTATAGAAACTGCGTAAACATGCCAACTTTCTGGATTTTCCACGTTCGTCATTCGTATATTCTTTATCGCCTTTTTCATAATAGGTGAGATAGTCCAGATATTCTACAATATCAATCGGACGAATCTGATCTAATATATCAATCGGAATATTAACAATTTCCATCTTTGCGCAGACCGGATTTGTTTCGTGTAAAAACTCAAAAAATACGCGCATATCATAAGCATATGCAAGGCGTGTCCTAGAGGAAGTTGTCTCTTTGATTCCGAGAAAAAAGTCTTTGCAAAAAGAGGGGAGAGTAGCAATCACTTCCCGTAGTCTCACTGTATTATCAATATTCACCTGATCATGATATGTATGGCTCATTTGATACACCTCGATTTTCGTAACAATTTTCGTAACAATTTTTTGCAATAATTTTCTGCCATATTTAAAGTGACCGATTATTTATTAAGTTTAAGCATATCAGTCTGTAGTAATTTGTGATTGAATTGAAGCACAACAGACTATTTTGGGAATGAAAGCTTAATCATCCGTGTTTTTTAACAAATTATGGAAGAACATTCGGACTAAAAAAGAGTTTTTTAGAAATTAGTACGTAATTTTGTCTTTCAAAGAGCTAAAAGTATACGAAAATTACGGATTAAAAGGCTATTTTGATTGATTAAGTATGAATATCCTGCTTAATTGGGTCGAAACATGTTCGATATTATGTACATAGTTAACATAACACATTTATGTCAACCAATAATAGGGCGAACTATAAAAAAAGAGCATAAAACTAATAGAAATCATAAAACTAATAAAAATCATAAACTAATAGAAATAAAACTAATGCGTGCGGGGTATTTTCTGCGGCCAGCCGCAGAAGTTTCCGTTTAGGATTGCCGTAAACATTCGTTCTCTGGTTCCGGGGTGCTCCTGATTGAGTGATTTTAATAATTCCTTTGCATATTCGCGCTTTGTATACCCATCGACAGGGCAGGGGCTTTTTTGACTGGGAAGCTGATATTTGTTTTTGAAGCCTATGATATCAGCTTCATTCACGTACATCAAAGGTCTGATTACAGTCAGCTCTGTGCGGTCCAAGTAAGTTTTGGGAGAGAAGGAGTGAAATCTGCCCTCAAAAATCAGAGACAGCAGCATTGTTTCAATAATATCATCCTTATGATGTGCATAAGCTACTTTATTGCATCCAAGAGCCTTTACTGCATCATTTAAAGCGCCTTTTCGCATTTTGGCACATAAAGAGCAGGGATTAGACTCTTTTCTGTCAGAAAAAACGATTTTAGCAATTTCAGTCGTTACGACGGTATAATGTACCTCTAATTCCTCGCACAAACGCTTTATTTCGCTCAAATCGAAGTTTTCAAAACCAAGGTCAACAGTAATCGCTTCCAGCTCAAAATGTTTGGGATAGAAGCGTTTCAGTCCCTGCAGTGCATATAATAATGTTAAACTGTCTTTGCCGCCGGATATACCGACTGCAATTTTATCACCTGATTCAATCAGGCCGTAAT
>JAAYYM010000094.1 GCA_012515365.1 Clostridia bacterium | reverse complement strand
CGTTTAATGATCATGCTTTTATGGAGCCGGAGTGTGCCATTGCCATGCCGGAGGGAGAGAACGGTCTTTTACTATACACCGGATCACAATCTGTGTATGATGAGCAGCGTGAGATTTCAAATATGCTGAAGATTTCACCGGAACAGGTACACTGCCAGTCTAAACTTGTCGGAGGCGGATTTGGTGGAAAAGAGGATATGAGTGTTCAACACCATGCTGCACTTATGGCATGGTATTTAAAGAAACCTGTAAAGGTGAAATTCTCTAGACAGGAAAGTCTTTTATACCATACGAAGCGTCATGCGATGGAGATGGATTTTACGACAGCATGTGACGAAAATGGATACCTGACTGCCATGAAAGCAGTTATTATAGCTGACACGGGAGCGTATGCTTCGCTAGGCGGACCAGTGCTGCAAAGAGCATGTACGCATGCTGCAGGTCCTTATAATTATCAAAATATCGACATCTTAGGAATGTCTGTTTATACCAATAATGTGGTAGGTGGCGCATATCGAGGATTTGGTGTGACACAGAGCTGTTTTGCTACAGAAAACAATCTAAACCGGCTGGCAGAGATGGTGGGAATCTCACCATGGGAGATTCGTTATCGCAATGCGATCAGACCGGGGCAGGCACTGCCGAATGGTCAGATCGCTGATCCGAACTGCGCGATGGCACAGTGTCTCGAGGCAGTTAAATCAGTTTATGAGAGCAGTCCTTATGCCGGGATTGCATGTGCATTCAAAAACAGTGGAACCGGTGTAGGGCTTAAGGACATTGGACGTTGTCTGTTATCTGTAGAGGATGGAAAACTCCACATTCGTACATCTGCCTCTTGTATGGGACAGGGAATAGCGACGATGTGCACACAGATGGTATGTCAGGAGACCGGACTTGATCCTACAATAATGATTCATGAATATCCAGATACCGTAAGAACTCCGAATTCCGGCACCAGTACAGCCTCTAGACAGACCGTACTGACTGGAGAGGCAACAAGACGAGCTGCTGAAAAATTAAAGCTTTGCCTGATGGAGGGTAAGACAATAGAAGATCTGGAAGGAAAAGAATTTTATGGGGAATTATCAGCTGTAACAGATCCGATGGGCTCTGCCAAGGAATTTCCGGTGAGTCATGTGAGTTATAGCTATGGCGTCCAGGTGGTGGTTTTATCGGATGAGGGCAAGCTCTCGCATGTGGAGGCTGCTTATGATGTTGGGACACCGGTTAATATTCAGTCTGCTGAGGGACAGATTGAGGGTGGCATTGTCATGGGACTAGGCTTTGCACTGACAGAGGATTATCCGATTAAGGATGGCTATCCGAATGTGAAGCTTGGTACATTAGGTTTGATGCGAGCAACAGATACGCCTACGATTAATGTACAGCTGATACAGTCAAAGGACGAACCATTACCATATGCATTTGGAGCAAAGGGTGTCGGAGAATTATGCTTAATTCCTACTTCACCGGCCTGCGCACATGCTTATTACAGGTTTGACGGTATATTTAGAAAGCGTCTTCCACTTGAACAGACGGTTTATCGGAAATAATGAGGTTAAGTTTAAAATATGAAGCTAAATGGTATTATTACAGCAGCAGGACTCTCAACGAGAATGGGTGTCGGAAACTTTAAACCTCTGATGCCGTTACATGGAAAAACGATCATTGAATCAAGTGTAGACAGTATGCTCAATGTTGGCATCAGGCAGGTAATCGTAGTGATCGGTCACAGAGGGAATGAGATTGAGCAGGTCTTGTCGAAACGTGAGCAGGTGGTCTGCATCTATAATAGAGAATATGCTACAACGGATATGCTTGCTTCTGTAAAAAAGGGCGTCAGTATATTGGGGGATTGTGATGCATTCTATCTACTTCCGGGGGACATGCCGTTGATTCAGACAGAAACCTATTATGTACTAAAAAAGAAAATGGAAGAGACAGATGCAATGCTTGTCTTTCCACTCATAAACGGATATAAAAAACATCCGCCGCTTATAAACAGCCGGATGAAGGAGTCTATTCTTTCCTTTGAGGGAAGGGATGGATTGAGAAAACTATGGAGTCAGTACGAGGATCAGACAGCGTATGTTGAGCTGATCGATGCGGGATGTCTGACTGACATCGATACTATGTCAGACTATAACATGCTCATAAATAAAGTAAAGAGGTGGGATGGAAGATGAAACCAATATGCGAATCTGTAGTGAAAAAGGATCATGCTGATAAAGTGAGCGGTCGATCTCGGTATGTGGCAGATTATCCAAAGAAAGGAATGCTGTTTGGAAAGACACTGCATTCATCTAAGGCAAAGGCGAGGATTAATAAAATTACCCTGCCTAAGCTTCCGGAGGGATATTTTATTGTAGATCGCAAGGATGTAAAGGGAGAAAACAAGGTAGCGATCGTTAAGGATGATATGCCGGTTTTCGCACGTGAGACAGTGGAATATATCGGAGAAGCTATTTTAATGGTAGTGGGTCCATCAGAGCAGGTAGTGGAGCAGATCGTAAAAGAAATACAGGTCGATTATGAGGAGCTGCCGCCAATTCTTGATATACGTGAGCATGATACGGTCTTTTTTGATTACCATTATGGAAATGGAGATGTTGATCAGGCATTTGAAGAGGCTGATCAGGTATTCTCCGAAGAATTCGAGACAGGATATCAGGAGCAGGCTTATTTAGAAACGCAGGGGATGATCGGTGAGTTTGTTAATGGAAAGCTAATCATTCGTGGTTCTATGCAATGTCCTTATTATGTATTTGGCGCACTGAAGACTGCGACCGGACTAGATGATGAGCATGTACAGGTCATGCAGACAGTGACTGGTGGAGGATTCGGAGGAAAGGAAGCATATCCGTCGATCCTAGCCTGTCAGACGGCAGTTGCTGCAATGAAAGCAGACAAACCGGTCCGCGTGATCTACGACAGACGTGAGGATATGGAATTTACCAGTAAGAGACATCCATCGTTGTGTAGATACAGGTTTGCAGTAAAAGACCAAACCATCACAGCCATGGATTTAGATATTATGTTCAACGCAGGTGCTTATACGACATTGTCAGCTGTTGTCCTTCAAAGAGGAATCATTTGCGCAAATGGAGTTTATAACATTCCAAATCTTCGCGTGCATGGATGTGCAGTCAAGACGAACACGACTCCTTGTGGAGCATATCGTGGCTTTGGAGCACCTCAGACCTTTTTTGCGGTAGAGCGGATGATGGATCATGTAGCAGACAAGCTTGGTATCAATGCCTTAGATTTTAAATTCAAACATCTTGTAAAACAGGGAGATCGTACGTCAACTGGTGGTCTGTATCATTTTCCGGTTCCAATTCCGGCTATGGTGGAAGAGGTTGTAAAGGCATGCGACTATAGGACGAAAAAGGAAGCCTATCAGAATCAGCAGGCAGATGCAAGATATCGAAGAGGAATCGGGATGTCGCTGTATTTTCATGGTGCGGGCTTTACCGGCTCTGGAGAGCGTGATCTGATCAAGGCTGTTGCAAAATTACATAAATATGAGGATGGAACAGTAGAAATCCTTGCATCGAATACAGACATTGGACAAGGACTTAAGACGACTTTCAGTAAGATCGTGGCAAAGGAATTAAATCTTCCGCTCGATCAAATAAGGATAGAAAATCCAGATACAGACCGAGTTCCTGATTCAGGACCTACCGTAGCATCCAGATCACTAATGACGGTGGGTGAACTGTTACGCCGTGCTGCCATCAAGCTGAAAGTCGAATGGCAAGAAGGAGTGGATCAGATCGTAGAGGAACATTTCAAGGAGCCTGATTTTGTTGTGCCGTTTTCACTTGATGAGTTTAAGGGTGATGCTTATCCGACCTATGCATGGGGCGTCAATGCAATTGAAGTAGAAGTCGATACACTGACTGCTACGACAAAAGTAGTAGGAGCTTATGGTTCATTTGATGTAGGCACTCCAATCGATCTTAACATTGTAATAGGGCAGATGGAAGGTGGATTCCTTCAAGGTATTGGTTATGCTTCTATAGAATATATGGCGGCGAATGAAAAGGGACGTATTCGAAATAACAGTCTGAGTGATTATCTGATCCCGACTTCGCGCGATGTGCCTAATATGCAGGTTATGATGCATGTTGAGGAATATCCGCTTGGACCGTATGGTGCAAAGGGAGCCGGTGAACTTCCACTTGTTGGAGCCGCCGGAGCTTATGTAGAGGCAATGGAGCAGGCACTTAATAGACCGCTTTATCATGCACCGTTTACAGCAGAAGATACGATGAAGGTGTTACTGGAAGAGAAAACTGAGCAGGGGGTGAGCGCATCATGATGAAACAGAAAATAGATGAGCCGATTAGTTTTATTCTGAATAATGAAGAAGTTATTTATGAAGGAAAAGCAACGGATCGCCTGTTGGATGCACTGCGTGATGTCTATGGACTTACGGGGACAAAATGTGGATGCAAAGAAGGCGAATGTGGTGCGTGCTCTGTCATTATGGATGGGAAACTGACTAATTCATGTATGGTGGCAATGGGAAGAGTCGATGGAAGTAACATTGTCACGATAGAAGGCTTTTCAAAAACCGAACGTTTCGCAGTATTAGATCAGGCATATGCTGCAGTTAGTGCCGTGCAGTGTGGATTTTGCATACCGGGAATGATTCTTGCATCAGAATGCATTTTATCTGAAAATCCACATCCGGATGAAGAGGAAATCAGGAATGGCATTGCCGGCAATTTGTGCCGCTGCACAGGTTACAATGCAATTGTCAGGGCAATCGGTATTGCAGCTAAGGAGGGGAATGGACTATGGTAAACGGATATGTTGCACAATCCTTAAAGGAAGCACTGGATCTGCGGGCTTCTATGCAGGTAGTTCCTTATGCTGGTGGTACGGACCTGATGATCAAAGCTGACGATCAGGTACCTTATCTGTTTTTACATAAAGTACCTGAGATGAAACAGGTCGTGACAGAAGACGGTTATGTGAAAATCGGTGCCGCTTGTACGTTTACAGAGTTGATAGCTCATGAGCAGACACCGGATATCCTAAAGGATGCACTTAAAAAAATCGCAGCCCCAGCGATCCGTAATCTTGGAACAATAGGTGGTAATCTAGGGAACGGATCAGCAAAGGCAGACAGTGTATTGATCCTGTTTGTTACGGATGCAAAGGTACTGCTTAAGAGTAAAGATGAGCAGCGACTGTTATCTATGCAGGAGTTTTATCAAGGAAGAAAGCAACTTGCCTTGAAGGATGATGAATTAATCGTAGAAATCTGGATTCCTGATGTAAGTGGATGTATATATTATCATAAAAAGGTCGGCGGAAGAAGGGCATTGGCGATTTCAAGAGTTTCCTTTGCCGGACTTATCAAAATAGAAAATCAAGTAATTACGCATTTGGCAACTTCTTATGGTGCTGTATCAGATGTTGTGATCAGATGTCCCGAAATAGATGATATGCTGATTGGTAAAACGATTGATGAGGCAAAAGCATGTAAGGGAGCATATCTGGATCGTTTTGCAGAGAAAATCGTACCGATCAGAGGTCGAGTTTCTTCTGAATACAGAAAGTCAGTCTGTCATAATTTGCTTGCAGATTTTTTGAGTGAGAATGGAATCTGAGCGAGAATAGAATTTGAGTAAAAAGGAATCAAGGGGGGCTTAAGTATATGAAATACCCGGAGTTCTTAAAAGAAAATGGGACAATCGGTTTTGTGGCACCGTCGTTTGGTTGCAACATCGAACCATATAGAAGTGCCTTTAAAGAAGCACAAAAACGTTTTGCTGAATTGGGTTATCAGATATTAATCGGACCAAACTGTTATGAAGGAAGTGGAATCGGGATCAGTAATCTGCCCAAACTTTGTGCAGAGGAATTTGAAACATTTTATTGTAGCGATAAAAATGATGTTTTAATTTCCTGCGGTGGCGGGGAGCTGATGTGTGAAATACTTGGAGATATTGATTTTGACCGGATCAAAAGTGCAAAACCAAAGTGGTTCCAAGGATATTCTGATAACACAAATCTGACTTATTTACTGACAACAATTTGTGATACAGCTTCTCTTTATGGACTTGGCGCTCCGGCATTTGGCATGCGTCCGTGGCATCAGTCGCAGAAGGATTCACTGGCAGTTTTGACAGGAAAACAGGATGAAGTTTGTGGCTATCCGATGTGGGAGATTACAT
>JAAYYM010000006.1 GCA_012515365.1 Clostridia bacterium | reverse complement strand
GTACCTACGGAATATAGAGAAGCAGCTATGATTGACGGAGCTAATGAGGGGCAGATCAACCGCTATATCATAATTCCATATATTAAGCCTATTTTGAAGGTTTGTACGATCTTCGCTGTTACAGGATCTCTGAAATCCTTTGATTTAATTTATGTATTGACGAATGGTGCGCCGTTGCATTCTACAGAGGTGCCAAGTACATTGATGATCAGCATGTTGTTTTTGCGTAACAGATATGGCATGGGCAGCACGATTGCATTACTTTTGATTGTTCTCTGCTTTGCATTTGCATTGATCATCGAAGCCATGTTTAAGAACAAGGAGGAGTGCTGAGATGAAAAAAACTAAGTTTAATATAAAAGAAGTCTTGGTATACGCCATATTCATTATCTGGGCATTGATTAATTTGTTTCCTGTTTATTGGATGTTTACCTTTTCTCTTAAGACTAACGAAGAAATCTTTGGAGCTAATGTTGCAGGTTTACCAAAGGAATGGCTGTGGTCTAACTACGTAGAGGCATTAACGACAGGTAATATGGGACGATATTTTTTAAACAGTACCATTATTGCTGTAGCCACAATTTCGATTGTCTTACTTGTATCTATGATGGCAACATTTGCATTGACCAGATTTATATGGAAGGGAAGAAAGAAAATGAACAGCTTTTTCATGCTGGGTCTGACGATTCCCATTCATGCAGCAATTGTGCCTATTTACGTTTTGATATCCCGACTTCATTGGATCAATACATATCGGGCACTGATCATTCCGTATGCAGCGTTTTCACTGGCAATGGGAATTCTTATCTGCACCGGATTTATGACAGAACTGCCAATTGATCTGGATGAAGCAGCATGTATTGATGGGTGCGGTGTATGGGGAATCTTTTTCCGTATCATTGTTCCACTCATGAAGCCTGCAGTAGCAGCAGTAGCTATTTATACATTCTTACAGTGCTGGAACGAGCTGATGTTTGCTACTATTTTTATCAGTGATGGAATTCACAGGACATTACCTGTCGGAGTACAGGCACTTGCCGGACAATATATGTAGAGATGGGGACCGATCGGTGCAGCCATGGTGATGGCAACATTTCCAATGCTTTTAGCTTATGTGTTCCTTAGCAGGAAAATACAGGACAGCTTTATTGCTGGAGCTGTCAAGGGCTAAGAGGCCATAAATTTGTTACAGATGAGTTTCGGATTCTGCGCAAAGCAGTTCTCCCTAGTAGAGTCCGGAGTTCATCCTATTTTTAAAGTAGAGTGCATGATTTTATAAAGCAAAGTAAATGATTTTATAAGGCAAAGTAAATGATCCTAGAAAGTAACGCACATGATTGATAATGGAAAGCAGGTATGATACGATATTACAGTAAACAGAAGCAGTCTAAGAGATTCATCATTCACTTAACAGGGGTAAGAAAATGAAACATGGTGATGTGAAAAAAAAGCGTGATGCTAAAATGTCGTTACAAAAAAAGACATTATTAATGTTTACGATTTTGATGCTCTCTTTTTGTATCGTGTTCACGATTGCAACTTCCATTATCAGCAAGAGAACTGAAGAGGATTTTAAAGTAAGGACAGCAGAGACGGCAGTAAATAATGTTTCTTCTACCATCAAAGAACGAATTGTGAATTATAATTACTTATCTCGTCTGATTATGACGGATGATAATGTTGTAGAGTATTTAAAGGCCTACAAGGTCAACAAAGAGATGGGAAATAATGCACGAGACAGTATAGCTGAAGTGATTTCATTATATAGTAATATTAATTCTGTACATATTTTTAGGAATAACGGGAAGTGCATCAGTACAACACCCGGGGAAAAAGACGCATACGTCAGTGACATAGAGAAATCGAGAATTTTAACTGCACGTGGCGGAGCAGTGTTGTCGATAAAAAAATATGGGACAAATCCTAGAAATAAGGGTCCATCTATCTTAACATTGTCGCGGGCAGTTTATGATATCAATTCGCAAAAGCTGATCGGAATCTTGATCATGAATATATCAAATGATGTGTTTGATGATGTCATAGAGCTTCAGAATACTGGTGGGATGTGCGTCTTGAATAGTGACGGAACCATTCTTTGCGGAGATGGACAGACGGGCAGACTTTATGATCCTGATTTCAATAGTGATCAGATCATATATAAGACAGTTTCTATTAATGGAGAGAAGAAAATGTTAGCCGGAATGGTGGTACTGGATCCGATCGTTGTGATGTGTGTGAGTGGTCAGGGTGCGGAATCACTTCCAAGTGATATCATGTATGCATTAATGATTACTATGATTGCATTTATACTGTCAACGTTAGTCTGTGCATGGTTCATTGCTACGAATGTGTCAAGACCGATTAAAAATTTAAGCCAGGCGATGGAGCATACGAGATCATCGGGATGGCTCAAGCAAATAGATATTAAAATGCCAAATCAGGAGCTCAATAGTCTGGAAGAAAGCTATAACAGTGTCATTGAATACTTGAATGAATTGTTTAATCGCTTGTTAGAGAATGAAAAAAATGTGCAAAAAGCGGAGCTGCGTGTGCTTCAGGAGCAGATCAAACCACATTTTCTCTATAATTCCATAGAGACGATCAGTTATCTCGCAATACAGGAAAATGCAGGAAAAGCCAGAGATGCTCTGGAGACCTTAGGCAACTTCTATCGTAATTTCTTAAGTAAGGGCGACAGAGAGATTCCACTTAAGAGAGAACTACGTATTATACAGGATTATCTTTCACTGCAGAAGCTTAGATATGGAGATATCTTTGATGATGAATATATGGTTGATGAGCATACCCTTGATTACAAAATACCAAAGCTGATTTTGCAGCCAATCGTAGAAAACAGCATCTATCATGGAGTGAGACTAAAAGGTGAGAAGTGTATCATTCGCATCACGACCCGACTGGAAGAGGAAGGCCTGCATATCATCGTTTATGACTCTGGTGTCGGTATGAGTGAAGAACAGATCAGACAGGTATTAGAGGCGGGCAATGAAGAGGATGAAGATGATCTGTCGGGCTTTGGTCTCAGAGGTACGATTAACAGGATTCGCTATTACTGTGATTGTGATGACGCAGTGCAGATTCGTAGTGAAACAGGAGAATATACAGAAATTGAAATATGTATTCCGGAAATCATAGAGAAAACAGGAGGGGAGAATCATGTATCGTGTAATGGTCATTGATGATGAAGTTTCTGCCCGCAGGCTGCTGCAGGAGTCCATGGACTGGGAATCTTTTGGTATGGAACTGGTAGGAGAAGCCTCGAGTGGTATTGAAGCAATCAACATAATAGATGAACTGAGGCCAGATATTACTTTTGTCGATATCGCGATGCCCTTTATGAATGGCATTGAATTCACGCAGCTTGCAACGCAGCGTTATAAGGATTTGGTAATCATCATTTTAACTGCATTCGATGATTTTGATTATGCCCGTCAGTGCATCAGGCTTCCTGTTATTGAGTATTTGTTGAAACCTATCGTCCGCCAAGAGGTGGCGGAGGTCCTGACCAGAGTCAAAGGGACACTGGACCAGAAGAATTTTAGTGCGCAGGAAATCGGACCGGATATAGAACCATCTGCGATTGAACAGATTGAGCAGTATCTGAGAGAGAATTTTACAGATTCACAGATAAATCTTACTTCTATTGCGCAGCAATTTGGATTTAACCCAAGTTATTTATCCAGAAAATTCAAGCAGGAAACAGGAAAGAGTTTTGTTGAGTTTTTGATTGAATGTCGGATGGAGAGGGCTATGAAGCTTGCCCGGACGAACAGTAAAATGTTCTGCACTGCGAATGCAGTGGGTATTCCTGATCCTAACTATTTCAGCCGTTGTTTTAAGAAATATACAAGCATTAGTTATTCTGAGTATGTCAATTCACAGGTTGTACAAAACAGCGGAAAATAAGTGAAGAGAATGTGTTTTATATAAGCAAGCGTGCATAAAACACATTCTCTTTGATTTCACAGTCAAATTCAGCCCCATTTCTTCTTGTAAAAGCAAGCACGCTCTGCATACCAATTCCATGACTTTCTCCTCTATCCGAGAGAGGAAGTCCTGTCACTTCGTCAAACATAATCTTGCTTGCCATACAGGGATTCGCAATTTCAATAATGATCTGGTTTCCGACGTATCTGCCATTAATTTTCAGCCATCTCTTAGATGGTGAAATAAATTCTTTGCATGCTCGGACTGCATTATCCAGTAGATTCGCAATTGCTGCAGCAAGTTCAAGCTCTGGTACAGCAAGTCGATCTGGAATATCCAGACTTAAATCCATCTGAATTTCATTATTTGCTGCCTCTTGTGAAAAATATGAAAATACACTATTCACTGGTATATTTTTGCAATACTCCTGTGGTACTCTTGCATTTTCAGTCTGATGAAGCATTTCAATTAGAGCAGTTTGTACCTCATTTACCCCTTTTTCTTCACAAAGAGATAATAAAATACGCAAATGATATTGAAAATCGTGTTTTTGTATTGATAATTCCTTTCTGATTTCTTCCAAATGTTTCTGCTCATGTTGAAGTACTTTTGTATAGGATAGAAGAACTTCATTTTCTCTGGTGATTTTAGCTTCATTTTGTTTTACATGAAATAGTCTAAGCAAAAATGCATAGGATACAAATATGGCGGTCAAAAATAATAATGTTGGCAGACAGTTATTCGTGTTATCGAAGAGTGTTACCGGCCAGCTGGCACATGTAAAGATACTCAGATAAAACAATATAGGAAGAACACAAAGCTGTATCCAAGATCTGGAAGGCAATGTCTGTATGGTAAGGTAGTCTGCTTTTAGATAGCGAATTGCTGCAATTAACAAAAGTGCATGAATGATGGTAGCTGTTAATAATGCTATAATCAGTGTATCGGTCCAAATATAGAGCATTCCACCAATCACAGAGCCTGCCATTGTATAATTGGAAGCAGACAGGCCTGTAAACAAAGCTCTTGCATCACGATTCTTCGATATAATCAATGTCGTACCTTGTACAATCACTACCTGCAGAATAAAAAATAATACTTCCATAGATACTTGTGAATCAAAATAATATCGACAAACCTCTTGTCCGGACAGCAATAGAAATTCTATAAACAAAATCAGCCATGTTTTTATGTATGAATATCTTTTTCTTACAAAATGATAGATCAGTAAAATCATGAAAAAATGTGAAATGCAATAACCAAATAATAAATATTCTCTCATCTGTTTCCACCACCTGCAAAATTTCTAGATACGTATTTTAAATATTGACGTTTTACAGTCTTTGCATTACTCCTGCTGACAGGAATCAACATTCCATTTTGCAATAGGATTTCTCCCTGATGATATTCCTTTACATAATCCATATTGATTGCAAAAGATTTATGTGTCTGCATGTAATTCTGTAGTTTTAGTAATTCTTTAATACTATCCTCAAAAGAGGAACGAATGTAGATGGATTGTATCAAAGCACCTTGCTGCATATGAAAATGAATGATTCTGGCCGTATATTCTACGCATATGATTTTATTTGTATCAAGTTCTCTCATTCCCTCTGCAGTTTTAACAGAAAACAAGCTCTGCTTCTCAGGTATCTCTTTGTTTTTGATTATTGTAGTAAGAACGTTTTCTAATTCCTGTTGTTTCACAGGTTTTAATAAATATTGTCTGGCATATACAGAAAATGCAGCGAGTGCAAAATCACTACTTGAGGTCGTAAATATAATCTCACATTTCATACCACTCACATTCCGTATTGTTTTAGCAACTTTGAGTCCTGAATCATCACCAATTAAAATGTCTAGAATATAGATATCATAATCGAGGTGATTCATGATATCTGCTGCTGTTTCAAAGCAGTCTATTTCTGCTGTTTGCATATCAGAATGTGTTTCAAAGTAATGAGTGACCATTTCATACATATGAGTTAGATCCTTTTTTTCATCATCACATATGGCAATACGCATTTCTTTTGCACCTCATCATCAGATTCTCAACCATTTTACAATATTTATTATAAACGATATGTAAAGTATTGTACACTTTGTATTAACTATGTAAATTCATGAAATCTGTTCTTATGATTATCCATACTGTTAGCAGAGTTTATTTATGTATAAATAAGATAACAGTCTCATATTTTTTTCACTCAATGAATATGATGTAAAAACAAGATAATCAGAGGATTTCATTGAAAGAATATATTGAAGAGAGAGCGATCAATATTGCTAATTACATTATTGAACATAATGCAACGGTCAGACAGACGGCACGTAAATTTAGAGTTAGTAAGAGTACCGTACACAAGGATGTAACAGAACGATTGATTCAGATCAACCCGTCTTTAGCGGATGATGCAAGAAAGGTACTTGATGTGAATAAATCAGAGCGTCATATCAGGGGAGGACTGGCTACGAGAGAGAAGTATAAGATGTGCAAGCAGTAATCTATATGACTAAATTACAATTGAAACAAAAACTATGACGAGTTACAATATAGAATATGAACAGATCGGAATGTGTTACAGGCAATTGCGAAACGATTTCATTAGTGGAGCGATTTCATAAATTTGCGCAAAAACGTTCGTCGAAGGAGTTTTAACTCCTCACTTATTTTGTGTAAATTCATGAAATCTGTTCTTAGGATTGTGAGTTTCGCAATTACCTGATGAATGTGTTGGTTGAGAGGAGTCATAGTTTGAAGGGAAAAGTATTAACAGAAGGAACACCATGGAAACTGATATTGAGCTTTGCGATGCCGGTACTTGTCGGAATTTTGCTACAGCAATTATATAATACAGTTGATACCGTTATTGTAGGAAATTTCGCCGGAGAAGCTGCATTGTCTGCAGTAGG
>JAAYYM010000093.1 GCA_012515365.1 Clostridia bacterium | reverse complement strand
CGTGATAAACAGATTAAGCTTGCAACCTATGCATCAAGATGTATCGAAAATGAAATACTGATGTATCTGCGAAGAAATAATAAGACTAAACTAGAGGTTTCCATCGATGAACCATTGAATGTAGATTGGGATGGAAATGAACTGCTGCTTTCAGATATATTAGGAACGGAGGAGGATGTCATTTATAAAGGAATCGAAAGTGAGGTTGAACGCAAATTGCTGAAAAAGGCTATTGCAAAGCTTTCGGAACGTGAAAAAATGATTGTCAACCTGCGATTTGGACTTAATGATGACAATGCCAAAGAGCTGACGCAGAAGGAAGTTGCTGCCATGATGGGAATCTCACAGTCCTATATTTCCAGACTGGAAAAAAAGATCATAAAAAGGTTAAAAAGAGAAATTGTTAAATTCGAATAAGATGAATAATTCTGTGACGTAATGAGCAAGATTTAAGTAAGAAGAGATCAAATTACGTGCAGGAGGTAAATTCATAATGATACAGGGAAAGGTCGAAATTTGTGGCGTTAATACAGCAAAACTTCCATTGCTGAAAAATGGTGAAAAGGAGGAATTATTCAAACGAATCAAAGAGGGAGATGAGCATGCGCGAGAGCTCTATATAAAGGGCAATTTAAGACTGGTGCTGAGCATCATCAAACGTTTTTCAGCAAGCAATGAAAATGTAGATGATCTGTTTCAAATCGGCTGTATTGGTTTGATTAAAGCAATTGATAATTTCGACTCAACTCTGAATATAAAATTTAGTACTTATGCAGTGCCAATGATCATAGGAGAAATCAGACGATTCCTTCGTGATAACAGCTCGATACGTGTCAGCAGATCACTTAAGGATATCGCATATAAAGCGATTTATGCAAAGGAGGGACTGACGCGAAGAAATCTGAAGGAACCGACAATTATGGAGATTTCACAGGAAATAGGTGTATCAAAAGAAGACATTGTTTTTGCCATGGATGCCATACAAAATCCAATGAGTCTGTATGAACCTGTTTATACAGAGGGAGGTGATACACTTTTTGTCATGGATCAGATCAGCGATAAGAAAAATCGAGAAGAACGATGGATCGAAGCATTATCATTGAATGAGGCCATGAAACGTTTAAATCAACGTGAAAGTGATATTATTAATCTGAGATTTTTTGAAGGGAAAACACAAATGGAGGTGGCTGATTTTATTGGAATTTCGCAGGCACAGGTGAGCAGACTTGAAAAGAACGCACTTCGTGTAATGAGAAACTATTTATCTGCATAATCAGATCATATCTGCATATATTTAGGGGATAGAATATAGAACAGGGGATTAACATGCGACTTTCTGAAATGAAAGAAAAAGAAGTGATCAATATGAACAACTGTAAGAAACTTGGCTATGTAACTGATCTTGAAATAGATATCTGCAATGGCTGTATCAAGGAAATTATACTGCCGGGAAAGCGAAGTATCTGTAAGCTGTTCAGCAATGATTCAGAAATCCATATCAGATTCTGCCAGATTAAACAGATTGGCCCTGATGTGATCCTTGTTGATTTAGATAAGTAAGAACAAAAGTTCATAAATGACTGAAAACGTAGTTGACATAAATTGTTCGTTTGCATATAATAGATAATGAATTGTGTATACATTTTACGATGTATAACGGGAGTTAACTAAAGAGAATGAGAGGAAAGCAATATGAAATGTCCGTTTTGCAGTCATGAAAATACGAGGGTCATTGACAGTCGTCCTGCGGAAGAAAATAATTCCATCAGGAGAAGAAGGGTATGCGATGAATGTGGAAAGCGTTTTACTACTTATGAAAAGGTAGAGACGATACCGCTCATCATTATAAAAAAAGATAATAACAGAGAGACCTATGACCGATCAAAGATCGAAGCAGGAGTATTACGTGCCTGTCATAAAAGACCGATTTCTGCTGATCAGATCAGCAAGCTGATTGATGAAGTAGAAACTGAAATCTTTAACCGCGAGGAGAAAGAGGTCTCCAGTGAAGTAATCGGAGAGCTTGTCATGAACAAACTTAAGAATCTGGAAGCTGTAGCATATGTTCGTTTTGCATCTGTATACCGCGAGTTTAAGGATATCAATACATTTATGGATGAACTAAAAAAAGTATTGAATTAATTTGTTTTCATGTAAATATAAACTTCTGTTTCATATTGGCCGATGAATATTTTATAAAATAACAGACTAATGGTTAACATATGTAACAGATCAGGTTTAGTTATGTTAATGTGGTAAGAGAGAAGAGTGATTCATATGGCAGTAAACGGAATCGGGCAATATGACTTATTCAAACAGTATAGTCAGAATATTGATCATAATCGTATACAAATAAATAATCATGAGAAGATATCTGCTCTTGAGCCATCTATAAAGGATGTAAAGAGCAATGATGTCAGGCAGCATGAGGCAGAGGAAACCTTATCTCCAGCTCAAAATAGAAGACTTGACAGTCGTACCCGTGCAAGTGAACTTGAGGATATTTCCTTAAACTTTAACAAAAATGAGGAGAAAAGTTTACTTGGAAAAGACAGCAATCTGGCCGATCTGGATGTGGAAAAGGCGATTTCTGATATGCG
>JAAYYM010000092.1 GCA_012515365.1 Clostridia bacterium | reverse complement strand
TTGCTCATTTCAGTTATCTTAATTAATTCGTTCAAAGTAATCCTCCAATCATATTGCTGTATTAGTAATGTAATACAATCATACAATATAGTATTGGCAAAAAAATGTCAACACAAACCTCATATTATTTTACTACAAACAGAACAATAGTTATAGTGATAAATGTCAGTTTTGTTAAAATATGATCCTTATTATATAACGATGCTTAGTTTCAAAATGTTTCAAAAAAATATACTTTTTATTTTAAATATGATATTCTTGACGAGGAACCAATGTCATGACAAAGGAGGTGGGGTTCGTGTCGGATTATAAATATGCAAATATCATTGTCGATATCTCTCACGAGAAGCTGGATCGGACGTTTCAGTATCTAATCCCACAGGATCTAAAAGAAAAACTGCACCCTGGTACTGTCGTGGAAATCCCATTTGGGAAAGGAAATCATCTGATCAAGGGGTACATTCTGGAACTTACCGGTCAGGCAGAGTTTCCAGAAGAAAAGATGAAGTATGTGGCTTCGGTTCTAACGGACAATTCACTTGTTGAAACAAGATTGATTCAACTGGCATGGTGGATGAAACAGAATTATGGTTCTACCATGATCACAGCATTAAAAACAGTTCTTCCTATTAAAAAGCAGGTGAAAGCAAAGGAATCCAAAAGCATTCGACTGCTATTAACGACACAGGAGGCAATCAGTCTGCTGGAAGTTTTTGAAAAAAAGAATCAGACAGCCAGATACAGGCTGTTATCAGCTTTGATAGAACAGTCGGAATTGCCTTACGAGCTGGTCAGACAGAAATTAAATATATCAACTGCTACGATTCGGTCTATGGAAGAAGCAGATGTATTAAAGACTGATTCTACACAGATCTATCGGAATCCTGTTAAATATGATGGAGAGAGAATCGAAAAGAAACAGCTGAATGAGGAACAGCAGTCTGTTGTTGATTTGATCAAACAAGATTTAACTGCAAACAGAAATCAAGTATACCTTCTGCATGGAATTACAGGAAGTGGAAAGACTGAACTATATATTGACTTGATCGAAGATGTTATCAAAAAGGGAAAGCAGGCTATTGTACTGATCCCGGAAATTGCATTGACCTTTCAAACAGTCATGCGATTTTATCAGCGTTTTGGTGAGCGTGTTTCAACACTGCATTCCAGACTTTCTGAGGGTGAAAAATATGATCAGTTTGACCGTGCAAAAAAGGGTGAGATTGACGTGATGATCGGACCAAGATCCGCATTGTTTACTCCATTTGAGTCCCTTGGCATGATTGTAATTGATGAGGAACATGAAGCTTCCTATAAAAGTGAGACGATGCCAAGATACCATGCAAGAGAAACTGCGATTGCACTTGCCGATATGTGTGGGGCATCTGTTATCTTGGGATCAGCGACTCCTTCTATTGAATCGTATTATCGTGCAAAAACCGGTGAATTTAAACTATTCGAATTGACGAAAAGAGCGGTCAATGCAAAGCTTCCTGAGGTTCATATCGTAGATATGCGTGCTGAATTAAAAAGTGGCAACCGTTCTGTATTAAGTACAAAACTCAGGGAATTGATTGAAGAGCGGTTGAATAAGAAAGAGCAGATTATGTTGTTTTTGAACCGCAGAGGCTATGCCGGATTTGTTTCCTGCAGAGCCTGTGGACATGTTATGAAATGTCCGCACTGTGATATTTCTCTTTCTTCTCATAAAAATCATAAGCTGATCTGCCATTACTGTGGGTATGAGGAAACAGAAACAGGTAAATGTCCGGAATGTGGATCTACCTTTATCGGAGGTATGAAAGCAGGAACACAGCAGATTGAACAATTGATACAAAAGGAATTTCCGAATGCAAGAGTATTACGCATGGATATGGACACGACAAAGGAAAAGAATGGACATGAGAAGATATTAAGCAGATTTGCAAATAGAGAAGCTGACATTCTGGTCGGAACGCAGATGATTGTAAAAGGACATGATTTTCCTTATGTGACGTTAGTGGGTATTCTGGCAGCGGATCTTTCTTTACATGTGAATGACTACCGGGCGGCAGAACGTACCTTTCAACTGCTGACGCAGGCGGCAGGACGGGCGGGCAGAGACAAACGTCCTGGAGAAGTCATCATTCAGACCTATGTGCCGGATCATTATAGCATTATCAGTGCAGCAGATCAGGATTATGTGGGATTTTATGAAAAAGAAATCAGTTACAGGAAGTTAATGCATTATCCACCGAGTGGACATATGCTGGCGGTTATGACAGAGGGGATGAATGAACTTCTTGTGAAGGAATACAGTCAGGATTTATCCGATCTGATCAGAATAAATCCGAAGCAGATGAAAAAGAATGAGAATTATGATATAATATGCGATAAGGCTTTATCAAAGGCAATTGTGATCGGTCCTGCTGACGCATCTGTCAGAAAAGTCAATGATGTCTACCGCCGTATGATTTATATTAAAGCAGATGAATACGGTGTTTTAACACAAATGAAGGATATGATGGAAGCTTGGATAAATCAACGAGATGACAAACGTATTCGTGTACAATTTGATTTTAATCCAATGAGTTCATATTAATTTATGAAATGACACATGGAGGAAATGTTACTATGGCAATCAGAACAATAAGAGAAATGGGCGATGCAGTACTCACAAAACAGTGCAAGCCGGTAGAAAAAATGACCCCAAGAATTAAAACTCTGATCGAGGATATGTTCGAGACACTATATGATGCACAAGGTGCAGGCCTTGCAGCTCCACAGGTTGGAATTTTAAAACGGATAGTTGTTATAGATGTAGGCGATGGTCCGCATGTGCTGATTAATCCACGAATCGTTGAAACAAGCGGAGAGCAGCGAGGAAGTGAAGGATGCTTAAGTGTACCGGGAAAAGTCGGGATTGTCACACGTCCTGATTATGTCAAGGCAGTAGCATTTGATGAAGATATGAATCAGATTGAGATCGAGGGAACGCAGCTGATGGCACGCTGCATCTGCCATGAACTGGATCATCTTGACGGAAAATTGTATGTGGATCGCGTTGAGGGCAGATTATTAGATGTGGATGAGCTGGATGAGGAAGACATGGACGAGGAGGAATTTGAATGAAACTGGTATTTATGGGAACACCGGATTTCTCAGTCTCTGTTTTAAAGGCAATTATGAATAGCAATCATGAGATAACAGCCGTTGTTACACAGCCGGATAAACAAAAGGGACGAGGCAAGGAGCTTGCGTTTACACCGGTGAAACAGTTTGCAGTAGAGGCGGGAATCCCTGTGCTCCAGCCACAAAGAATCAAATCAGATGAGGCATTTGAGGAGCTTTCAAACATAGAAGCAGACATCTTTGTTGTCGTTGCATATGGGCAGATTCTTTCCAAACGTATTTTAGATCTGCCAAAGTATGGGTGTATCAATGTCCATGCATCCTTATTACCTAAATATCGCGGAGCTGCGCCCATACAGTGGGCAATATTAGATGGGGAAGCACAGAGTGGCGTCACAATCATGCAGCTGGATGAAGGAATGGATACAGGTGATATGCTTCTAAAACAGGCAGTACCAATAAGCCCAGAGGAAACGGGAGCAAGTCTGCATGATAAATTGGCAGAAACAGGAGCTATCTTATGCGTGGATGCATTGAATCAGATCGAAGAGGGAACGATAACAAGGACACCTCAGAACGGAGCTGAATCAAGCTATGCAAAAATGCTGACAAAACAGATGGGAAAGCTTCATTTCAACCAGCCTGCAGCTGTGATAGAACGAAAAGTAAGAGGCCTGAATTCATGGCCGAGTGCATATATGATGTTAGAAGGAAAAATACTAAAGATATGGAAAGCACGTGTATCTGATCAGCTCTCAAATGGACAGCCGGGTACAGTTGCCCATGTCAGTAAAAACAGCTTCTCTATTAATACTTCGGATTATCAGATTGACATTCTCGAAGTACAGCCGGAAGGGAAGAAAAGGATGGATACGGCATGCTTCTTATTAGGTCATAAAATAGAAGCAGGAAGCAGTCTTTGATTTAGAAAGGATGTTGATTAAATATGTATTCTTCATATTTTTATTATGATAGTACCTATCTTTTGGTTCTGCTGGGTGCACTGTTATCGATCATCGCATCTGCAACAGTAAATGCAACTTATGCAAAATATAATAAAGTTATGAGTACATCTATGATAACGGGTGCAATGGCTGCTGAGCGGATTTTACGATATGCAGGAATCGGTGATGTCAGCATTGAGGAAATATCAGGACAGCTGTCTGATCATTATGATCCGCGGCATAAGGTCCTTCGTCTGTCATCAGGTGTATTTAACAGCACTTCTATCGCGGCGATCGGAGTGGCAGCACATGAGTGTGGGCATGCCATTCAGGATAACAAGGGATATGTTCCGCTGAAACTTAGAGGCGCGCTTGTACCGGTGGCAAATTTAGGATCGAAGCTTGGACTTCCGATTGTATTAATTGGTCTGCTGTTGGCACATTCGTACACATTGACGATGCTTGGTGTATGGGTTTTCTCGATTGCTGTTCTTTTCCAAATCGTGACCCTTCCTGTTGAATTTAATGCATCAGGAAGAGCGATCAGAATGTTAGGAGATACAGGAATCCTTGGTGATCATGAGCTAAAGGGAGCTTCATCGGTACTAAAGGCGGCAGCACTGACTTATGTGGCAGCTGCAGCAGCATCTATACTACAATTACTAAGACTGATACTATTGTTTGGCGGAGGAAACAGAAGGCGTGACTAAACCTGTAAATACGAGAGAAATCGTATTAGAAACATTATTGGAATCAACTAATGACGAAAAGCAGATACAGACAAATACTTTATTACGTAATGTACTGGATAAATATCAGTATCTGGACCAGAAGGATCGTGCATTTATTCATAAAATTGTCACCGGAACGACAGAATACAGGATCTATCTGGACTATGTGATCGAACAGTTTTCTACAGTTAAAATCAATAAAATGAAACCTGTTATCAGAACTTTGTTGAGAATGAGCGTATATCAGCTGCTATTTATGGACGGTGTCCCTTCCTCAGCAGTATGTAATGAAGCTGTAAAACTGGCAGAAAAAAAGAAATTTTTCAATTTAAAAGGATTTGTAAACGGTGTACTAAGAAACATTGATAGAAAACGCACTGAAATCAAAATGCCGGATGCGAAAAAGGAGCCATTATTGTATTTAAGCATCAAATACTCGATGCCTTTGTGGATTGTCACAGAATTCAGCAAGCAATATGGATATGCACATACGGAGCAGATCCTTAAGGCTTTTTTAAAGGAAAGACCGACGATTATCCGTGCTAACAGATCCAGAGTGACAAAAGAGGAATTGATACACAAGCTTGAAACAGAGGGCGTTCATGTATCTTTGATAGAGGATGTCGAGGAAGCCATGATCATTTCAGGATACGATCATGTTGGTGCCATAGAGGCATTTAGAGAAGGTTTGTTTTTAGTACAGGATTTAAGCTCTGTTTTAGTCGGAAGGATCGCAGCAGTAAAGAAGCAGGATTATGTAGTCGATGTGTGTGCAGCTCCAGGCGGCAAAAGTCTGCATATCGCAGATCTGCTAAATGGAACAGGATGTGTAGATGCCAGAGATTTAACACAAAAAAAGGTTGACCTGATCAATGAGAATATCAGGCGATGTCAATTCAAAAATATCAAAACATCTTGCCATCCGGCACAGGAAACAGATGACACACTGATTGAACAGGCAGATATCGTAATTGCTGATCTACCATGCTCCGGTCTTGGCGTAATCGGAAGAAAAAGCGATATTAAGTATCATATATCAAAGGAAAAACAGGCAGAGATTGTTTCCTTACAGCGTAGTATCTTACATACCGTGCAAGCGTATGTAAAACCAGGCGGAACCCTGATCTTTAGTACCTGTACAATGAGCAGGGCGGAGAATCAGGATAATCTGAAATGGGTGCTGGAAAATTATCCGTATCAGTCAGAATCATTGGAACCATATTTACCTGCAAGATTCCATAATAGTGATACAAAAAATGGCTATCTGCAGTTACTTCCCGGAGATTTTGATACAGATGGATTTTTCATGGCAAGAATAAAAAAAATGTAATCATAAATGAGGCTTTTTCATATGAATGAAGAAAACAATAATCGTAAAAAAGATATCTTGTCTATGCCACTAGAGGCGCTTAGTCAGGATTTTGAGGCTTTGGGTGAAAAGAAATTCAGGGCAAAGCAGGTGTTTGAGTGGTTACATAGCAAACTGGTCTTTTCATTTATGGAAATGACGAATTTGTCACTTACATTGCGGCAGCTGTTAGAAGAGCGCTATGAAATCAATGCCGTGAAAAGCATAAAGGTACAGGAATCGAAGCTGGATGGAACTCGTAAGTATTTATTTGAGTTATCGGATCAAAATGTCATAGAAAGTGTCTGGATGAAATATAAGCATGGAAATTCAGTTTGTATTTCTTCTCAGGTAGGCTGTAGGATGGGGTGCAGATTTTGTGCTTCTACAATAGATGGATTAGAACGAAATTTAACTGCTGGTGAAATGCTTGCACAGATTTACGAAATTACGAAACTGACAAATGAGAGAGTATCAAATGTAGTCATTATGGGATCGGGTGAGCCACTTGATAATTATGAGCAGCTTCTGTTGTTTCTATCATTAATTACGTCACCTGACGGTCTTTGCATCAGTCAGCGTAACATTACCGTGTCGACATGTGGACTGGTACCGAATATGATTAAGCTGGCAGATGAAAAGCTTCAGATCACGCTGGCACTGTCGTTACATGCAGCTACAGATGAAAAAAGAAAAAAATTGATGCCGATTGCCAATCGCTATTCCATCGGTCAGCTGATGGAAGCCTGTGAGTATTATTTTTCACAGACAGGAAGAAGGCTCACTTTTGAGTATAGTCTGGTAGGCGGTGTAAACGATACAGATGAGGATGCAAGAGAGCTGTCGGCATTGCTTAAAAATATGAATTGCCATGTAAATCTTATTCCTGTAAATCCGGTTAAGGAACGTGATTACATAGAGTCCGAGCACAAAGATGTGATCAACTTTAAAAATAAACTTGAAAAAAACAGAATAAATGTTACTATAAGAAGGGAAATGGGTAGAGACATCGATGGTGCCTGTGGGCAGCTTAGACGTAGCTACATCACTTCAAATAATGATAGGAGAGAGCAGATATGTTAAAAACATTTTCTTTAACTGACATCGGACTGAAAAGAAAATTAAATCAGGATTATGTTTATTCATGTGAAACTCCTATTGGCAAGCTCCCTAACATCTTTATCGTAGCTGATGGAATGGGCGGACATAACGCCGGAGATTTTGCATCCAGATGCAGCGTTGAAACGATTGTTCAGTCAGTACTTCATTCAGAAGCACAGAATCCGATACAGATCATCAGAGAAGCCATTACACAGGCAAATGCTAAGATCAGAGAACAGTCAAATGCATCTGAGGAATTAAGAGGCATGGGAACGACAGTCGTCGTTGCAGTTGTCGTTGATAAAATGCTGTATGTAGCAAATGTAGGAGACAGCAGACTCTATTTGTTACGAGATGGAATCAGACAGATTACCAGAGATCATTCGCTGGTAGAAGAGATGGTACGTATTGGGGAAATTGATCGTGCCAGTGCACGAACGCATCCGGATAAAAATATCATTACTCGTGCGATCGGTGCAGGGGAAAATGTTGAAATCGATTTTTTTGAGCTGGAGCTTGAGAAAAACGATCTTATTTTGATGTGTACAGATGGACTGACAAATATGATTGAGGATAGTGAAATATCCATTATTATTAAAAGCCAGCGTGATGTAGCTGGAAAGGCGGAAGAATTAGTGAAGGCGGCAAACAATAACGGTGGTAAGGATAATATTGCAGTTATCGTGATTGAACCGTTTGCTGATGAGGTGAGTGTATGTTAAGACCGGGAACTCTGGTAGGGGATAGATATGAGATAATCGAAAAAATCGGAACCGGCGGAATGTCGGATGTTTATAAAGCAAAGGATCACAAGCTGAATCGTTTTGTTGCAGTTAAAGTTCTTAAAGCAGAGTTCAGTGCAAACAAGAATTTTGTGTCCAAATTCAGAGTGGAGGCGCAGTCAGCTGCAGGGCTGATGCATCCTAATATCGTAAATGTATACGATGTTGGCGAGGATGACGGTATCCATTATTTTGTAATGGAACTTGTAGAAGGAATTACGCTGAAGAAGTATATAGAAAAGAAAATGCGTTTATCTGTAAAGGAAGCAATCAGTATAGCGATTCAGATTTCGATGGGAATCGAAGCAGCGCATAACAATAATATCATTCACCGTGATATCAAGCCTCAGAATATCATTATTTCTAAAGAAGGAAAAGTTAAAGTAGCCGATTTTGGTATTGCAAGAGCTGCTACCAGTGATACCATCACTTCTCATGCGATGGGATCCGTTCATTATACCTCTCCTGAACAGGCAAGAGGTGGCTATAGTGATGCAAAGAGTGATATTTATTCACTTGGAATTACGATTTATGAAATGCTAACCGGAAGAGTTCCGTTTGATGGAGAAACGACAGTTGCAATTGCAATTAAGCATATTCAGGAAGAAATACCATCTCCGCGTGAATTTGTACCGGAGATCCCTGTCAGTGTGGAACAGATTATTTTTAAATGTACGCAGAAAAATGCGGATAGACGTTATGCTAATATGAGTGAAGTGATTCAGGATCTGAAACGTTCTCTGATCAATCCGGATGAGGATTTTGTCAAGATGATCCCGGTACCGGGAAGCGAAGGTACCAAAACGATTACTGATGATGAGCGTAAATCCATTCAGAAACAGACTTATGCCAATCAGGCGTATGCGCCAAACGGATACGAGAACTATGGTCAGCCAGGCTATCAGAATCC
>JAAYYM010000091.1 GCA_012515365.1 Clostridia bacterium | reverse complement strand
TTGTATTAGAGTACCATATCAGACTCAAAAAGTCAGATGTCTTTTTATGAGGTTACATGATTTTTGAATCTGTCTAAAGGGTGGGGTTCAAGAATTGAAAGTGTCCACCCTTATGGGTATATTATACCAAGGGGGGAAATTTGGCTTTTTTATATTTTCAGAGTCAGCCAGCGGGGTTAAAGGGGCTTGGCTTTGAAATTAAACATTCAAAACAGGGAGGAAGATGAAGAATGACAAAATGGGTGTATTTATTTAAAGAAGGTAGTGCCAATATGCGTAACCTACTTGGAGGTAAGGGATCAAATCTGGCAGAAATGACAAATCTTGGACTGCCGATACCACAAGGTTTTACCGTTACAACAGAGGCATGTACAGAGTACTATAACAGCGGCAAGACAATCAATGATGAGATTAAAAACCAGATCTTTGAGGCACTTTCCAAACTGGAGGAACAGCAGGGAAAGAAATTTGGGGATACTGAAAATCCACTTTTAGTATCGGTACGTTCAGGTGCACGAGCTTCCATGCCTGGAATGATGGATACGATATTAAATCTTGGCTTAAATGATATTGCAGTAGAGGGATTTGCAAAGAAAACAGGAAATCCACGTTTTGCTTATGATTCTTACAGAAGGTTTATTCAGATGTTTTCAGATGTCGTTATGGAAATGAGCAAGACTTTCTTTGAGGGAATACTTGATGAAATCAAGGAATCAAAGGGGGTAAAGTTTGATACAGAGCTGACAGCAGATGATTTGAAAGAGGTCATAGCAAAATATAAATCAATTTATAAAGAAAAAATGGGTGCAGAGTTTCCACAGGATCCGAAAGTACAGCTGATGGAAGCTGTTAAAGCAGTATTTCGCTCATGGGACAATCCGCGTGCGATCGTTTATAGAAGAATGAACGACATCCCAGGTGACTGGGGAACCGCAGTCAGCGTACAGGCGATGGTATTTGGTAATACAGGAAATCAGTCAGGTACCGGTGTTGCGTTTACCAGAAATCCATCTACAGGTGCAAAAGGCATCTTTGGTGAATATCTGATTAATGCACAGGGAGAAGATGTTGTTGCGGGGATCAGAACGCCACAGCCGATTACGAAATTAGAAGAGGATATGCCTCATGTTTACAAGCAGTTTATAGAGATTGCAAACAGATTAGAAAATCACTATCGTGATATGCAGGATATGGAATTTACGATTGAGGATGAGAAACTGTTTTTCCTTCAGACCAGAAATGGTAAGAGAACTGCTCCGGCAGCACTTCAAATCGCATGTGACCTTGTAGATGAAGGTATGATCACGCCGGAAGAAGCAGTACTAAGAATTGAAGCAAAATCATTGGATCAGCTGCTACATCCGACATTTGTGCCACAGGCTCTTAAGGATGGAAAATTATTAGGCCAGGCACTGCCGGCATCACCAGGAGCGGCTGCCGGACGAGTATATTTCACTGCGGATGAGGCAAAGGAACATCATGAAGCAGGAGAAAGAGTTGTTCTTGTCAGACTTGAAACTTCTCCGGAAGATATCGAAGGCATGCATGCAGCTCAGGGAATCCTGACAGTGCGCGGCGGTATGACTTCTCATGCAGCAGTGGTAGCACGTGGTATGGGAACAGCATGTGTATCAGGCTGTGGAGAGATTCAGATTGATGAAGCAGCAAAGGTATTTAAGTTAGGCGGTGAAACTATCGTTGAGGGTGATTATATTTCACTGGATGGTTCTACAGGTAAGATTTATCTTGGCGATATTCAGACTGAAGAAGCGACGATTGGTGGAAACTTTGGACGTATCATGGGATGGGCTGATCAATATCGCAGACTGCAGGTTCGAACAAATGCAGACACACCGGCAGATGCAAAAAATGCAGTAAAACTTGGTGCGCAGGGAATTGGTTTGTGCCGTACAGAGCATATGTTTTTTGAGCCGGATCGTATCCCTAAGATCCGTCAGATGATCCTTTCTACAACACAGGCTGAGAGAATAGAAGCTTTAAATGCTTTGATACCTTTTCAAAAGGCAGATTTCAAGGGCATTTACGAAGTTATGGAAGGAAAACCTGTTACCATACGTTTCCTTGATCCACCTTTGCACGAATTTGTTCCTACAGATGAGAAGGATATCAAGGATCTGGCTGAACGTATGAACTTGAGTATAGAGCAGGTAAAGGCAACCTGTGCAGAGCTTCATGAATTCAATCCTATGATGGGACATCGTGGCTGTCGTCTTGCTGTTACTTATCCTGAAATTGCGAAAATGCAGACAAGAGCTGTTATGGAAGCAGCGATTGAAGTAAAAGCAGAAAAAGGTTATGATATTGAACCTGAAATTATGATACCGCTTGTAGGAGATAAAAAGGAATTAAAATTCGTAAAGGATGCAGTCGTAGAAGTGCCCGAAATGGTGAAGAAAGAAAAGAATTCTGATATAGTATACCATGTAGGAACGATGATTGAAATTCCAAGAGCAGCATTACTTGCAAATGAGATCGCAGAGGAAGCAGAATTTTTCTCATTTGGAACGAATGATCTGACACAGATGACATTTGGATTTTCACGTGATGATGCGGGTAAATTCTTAGATTCTTACTACAAATCAAAGATTTACGAATCAGATCCGTTTGCAAAGCTTGATCAGAATGGTGTCGGTCAGCTTGTAGAGATGGCAGCAAAGAAGGGGCGTGCAGCCAGACCGGAGATTCACTTAGGTATCTGTGGAGAGCACGGCGGGGATCCTGCCTCAATCGAATTCTGTAATCGTGTAGGACTTGATTATGTGTCCTGTTCTCCATTCAGAGTACCAATTGCAAGACTCGCAGCGGCGCAGGCATCTCTGAATGAATCACGCTAATTATAAAGCATAAATAATTTTTTTTAAAAATAGACGTAGAGTGAAATCTGCGTCTATTTTTTTACACAAACAAAAGGAGAGAGAACAATGCATTTTTTATATTTGTCCCACTTGTGGGAACATGATGAGCGCAATGACAGACACTAACATATCTTGTTGTGGTAAAAAAATGAACGCATTACAGTCACAAAAAGCTAGTGAAAATGATAAGTTAAACGTAGAAATGATAGAAAATAAAAGTGAAAGTTCTCACAACGGTAGCTTTATCTGTTATAATGTTATTACAATAAATCGTAGTGATAACATTATATCGTAAAGTGAGGATCAGTTATGAAAACTCTTATTAATAAATGGAACAGCTTAAGTTTGATCTTTCGTATTCTGATAGGGTTTGTAATCGGCATTGTGTTGGGTCTTGTTATACCGCAGATAACGTGGATAGCATTTCTTGGAACTCTATTTGTCGGTGCGCTGAAGGCAATTGCTCCACTTCTGGTTTTTGTATTGGTGATCAGTTCTTTGGCACAGGCGAATGAGAAAGTTTGAAAGAGATTTACAACTGTTATTGTACTCTATATGATCAGCACACTGTTAGCATCTGTAGTAGCTGTAGCTGCAAGTTTCCTTTTTCCGATTACATTGAAGCTGAATGCGGTATCAGATGGTGTTATACCCAATGGAATTACAGAAGTTCTAGAAGCTTTGTTAATGAATACGGTATCTAATCCGATTGAATCTTTGGTGAAAGCGAATTATATTGGCGTTCTTGCATGGGCAATTTTACTTGGAATTGCATTGCGTAAGGCGGCTGCACATACAAAAGAAGTATTGAACAATATTTCAGATGCTGTATCACAGGTAGTTCGGTGGATTATCAACTTTGCTCCACTTGGTATTCTGGGACTTGTTTATGCATCTGTTTCTGCAAGTGGCATGGAGATTTTTATAAATTATGGTAAATTATTATTAGTGCTGGTAGGCTGTATGCTGACGGTTGCTCTTGTGATTGATCCTCTGATCGCGGCAATATGGCTGCGAAGAAATCCCTATCCGCTTGTGTTCAAATGTCTGAAAGAAAGCGGGGTGACAGCATTTTTCACAAGAAGCTCTGCAGCGAATATTCCAATTAATATGGCATTATGTGAAAAGCTGGGTTTGGATAAAGATGCTTATTCTGTTTCTATTCCGCTGGGTGCTGCAATCAACATGGATGGAGCAGCAATCACCATTACAGTCATGTCGTTAGCTGCGGCGCATACAATGGGAGTGACAGTGGATATTCCAAGTGCCATTATTCTTAGTTTGCTTGCTACAATCAGTGCCTGTGGTGCTTCTGGAGTTGCGGGAGGCTCCCTGTTATTGATTCCGCTTGCCTGCTCATTGTTTGGAATATCAAACGATGTTGCCATGCAGGTAGTAGGCGTTGGATTTATTATCGGTGTAGTGCAGGATTCTTTTGAAACAGCGATTAACTCCTCAGGAGATGTTCTTTTTGCAGCAACAGCGGAATTCCATGAGCGTATCAAAGAGGGAAAAGAAGTTAACATCTCTTTTAAGCATAAGGGTTAGTAATGAACGTATAATAGTTAAAAAAACCTTTTCCTTGATATCACACCTTGCAATTATATCGCTGTAGCGATACAATGTAATTGTACAGGAGGATATGTGAGATGAAGAAAACTATATACCATGGATCAGATCATATCATTAAAATGCCTACGTATGGATTTGGAATATTACAGAATGATTATGGAAGAGGGTTTTATTGTACGGAGAATCCGGAGCTTGCTAAGGAGTGGGCTTGCGCGAAGAATACAGATGGTTTTGCAAATGTTTATGAACTTGAAATGGACAAATTATCTGCAATAAATCTTAATTCGAAGCCGTTTCATATTCTGAATTGGCTTGCTCTTTTGACTAAGAATAGAAGCTATTGGCAGAGAGGGAACATTGCAGAAGAGGCAAAAAACTATTTACAGGAACACTTTTTGCCTGACTTGTCGTCGTATGATGTAGTGATTGGATACCGTGCTGATGATTCCTATTTTTCATTCGCACAGGACTTTGTTATGGGGACAATTTCACTTGAGAAGCTAAATTATGCAATGCAGCTTGGCAGTTTAGGGGAGCAGATAGTCATCAAAAGTGAAAAGGCTTTTGCGTATCTTAAATATGTTGGAACTCATGAGGCACTAGCAGGTGAATATTTTGTTAAGAAGACCGCGCGTGACAGAGAAGCGAGAAAAGAGTACAGGAATCAGAAGCGGGACAAAGCTGTGTTAGATGAGACATTTATCCTTGATATCATGAGAAAGGAGATGACAGACGATGAGATACGCATACGACTCTGATTATTTACCACTGGCACAGAGGGTACTGGGTGATATGTATGATTTTGCAGTGAATACATTGCAGTATACATTGAAAGAGTTTCACATGATGTTTCTGGTCTGTGGAATGTCACAACAGTTTGAAATTGGAAATCCGACTTTTATTGCCGGAAAAAATGGGTGTGAGATTGCCAAAATAGTTGTGTATGACTGTTATGGAAATGTTCCGGAAGAAGAAGACGAGATGTACGTGGATAAGAGTCCGGAA
>JAAYYM010000090.1 GCA_012515365.1 Clostridia bacterium | reverse complement strand
TAACCCCGGCGAGAATGAGGTAAAAGCGCTTGATCATATTAATTTAACAATAAACCGTGGGGAATATGTAGCGATCATAGGTCAGTCCGGCAGTGGAAAATCTACGCTGATGAATATGCTCGGATGTCTGGATGTACCTACATATGGTACTTATTATTTAAATGGACAGGAAGTAGCCGATCTTCATGATGACGATCTTTCTGATATCAGAAACAGAGAAATCGGATTCATTTTTCAGGGCTTTAATCTGATCCCCGGTTTGACGGCGCTGGAAAATGTAGAGCTGCCACTGATGTATCGTGGGATACCAAAAGCAAAACGTGAGCAGCTGTCAAAGCTGGCGCTTGAAAAGGTAGGACTTGAAAAGCGAATGACACATAAGCCATCTGAGATGTCAGGTGGGCAGCAACAGCGTGTGGCGATCGCAAGAGCAATCGCACAGGCACCGCCTATTATACTGGCCGATGAGCCAACAGGAAACCTTGACTCCCACTCTACAAAAGAAATCATTGCTATTCTAAAGGAATTATATGAAGAAGGACGAACTGTCATCCTGATCACACATGATAATGAAATAGCTTCACAGGCAAAACGAGTGGTAAAAATAAAAGATGGAAAAATAGAAAAAGACTACTATAACACAACCGAGGGAGAACTACAATGAAACTATCTAAAAACAAAAAAACAACGGAAGCTGACGTACAGACAGAGGATATGTTGACAGAAGGAAGCACAGAAACAACACAGAATCAATCAGATCATATGGACGTTAAAGAGGAAACTGATACTGACATTCAGATTGTCGATCTGAATGCAGGCAAGAAAAAACCTGATGCAAAGAAGAAAAAATTAATCCGTCGTATCGTGATCGGTTCCATCATCGTGATTATTTTTGCTGTGATCATCGTAATGAACTTAAGTGCGAAAAACGCACTTCCTATGATTTCTACAGTTGAAATTCAAAAAGGCGATTTGGAAGAAACTATCGTAGGAACCGGATTCGTCAATACCGAGATTTCAAAAACCTACTTCTCTCCTGTCAACGCGACACTTGATGAATTTCCATATAAAGTAGGTGACCGTGTTAAGAGCGGGGATAAGCTTGTATCCTTTATTACAGATGATCTTGCCGTGGCTACACAAAAGGAAGAGCTTTCAGCAATTGCAAGTGATCAGGACTATAAACATTCTTTGAACGAAAGTGCAAAAGCTGCAAATGAATATGCGATTGCAAAAGCAAATGTTGATACCTACCGTTTATTAATCGCTGCTCAGCGTAATTACATCAATGACTTAACTGCTTCTATTTCCGGAATAAAAAATACGCTTGCTGATACAGCTCAGTGTGCACGCGATGGAATTCAAAACAAGATCAACAGTAAAAATGATGAAATCACTAATAAAACAAAAGAAATGAACACCATTATACTTGACGAAAGCGGCAATCCTGTAGGTGGAAACTCTGATCGTTATTTACAGCTAAAGAATGAAATCGCAGATTTGAGTAACGAAGTTGGCAAACTGAATGCTTCTATAAACAGCGTATACTATCCTGCCAATACCATTCCTCAGGACAGACAGCTTGCTGATGCTCAGAATCTCTTATCTGACATGCAGTCTTACCTTGCTAAAGATGAAAGCAGAATGGAAACAGCTAAAAATGCAATGTTAGATTCCTATTCGAGAGAAAAAATCAAAGCAACAAATGAATCCGTACAATTAACTGCTGAGCAGGCTCAAAAAGATCTGCAGCTTGCAAGTGAAGGTATTTATGCAGAATTTGATGGCATCATCACTAATCTTCCTGCTGTTTCAGGTGGTCCTGCCACAAAAGGAACCGAACTTCTGACCGTACAAAGTGTATCGGATACCATGGTAACTGTTCCGATTTCCAAATATGATCTTGCAAAAATCGCGATTGGTCAAAAAGCTGAATTAACAATTGCAGGTAATAAATATGAAGGTGTTGTTTCACGTATCAACGGTATTGCTGTTAAGAATGACTCCGGTAATCCGATCATTGATGCAGAAATCCATATCGAAAATCCAGATGATAAAATCTATCTTGGTGTAGAAGGAAAAGCAATCATTCATACCAATAGTGTCAAGGATGCTGTCCTTGTTCCGGTAGAGACAATCAATGTAGATATGGCCGGTTCCTTCTGTTATATCATCGAAAATAATACGTTGGTAAGAAGAAATGTTAAAACAGGTATTTCTTCTGATGTTTACATCGAAGTCATTGAAGGTCTTAACGCCGGTGATCATGTTGTTAATGATACAATGGCAACTCTGACTGAAGGTATGGCTGCAACGGAAATGCCAAGTACTCCTGCCACACCGGATGACGCAGCTACGGATACAATATCTGCTGATACAGCCTCAGATAATGAAGTTTCAACTGATTCAGCCAAAACAGAATAGACAAGGAGAACATTATGACTCAGTTTTTTGAATATGTTAAAATGGCGTTTCAGAATATCAAAGCAAATAAGGGTCGTTCACTTCTGACCATGCTCGGCATCATCATTGGTATTTCATCCGTGATCATGATTATTTCCATTGGTAATGGTGTAAAGGGAAGTATTGATAAAGATCTGAATGACTTCATGGGCGGACAGCTTTGGGTTTATATTGATTCGGCAAAACAAAAGGAGAACATGCTGGAGTTTACACTCGAAGATTTTGAAGCAATCAAGGAAAAAATTCCTCATGTAAAAACGGTAACTCCTGAATACTATATGTATGGAAGTGCAAGAGGAACCAAATTAAATGATATTGATGCAACAATCAAAAGTGGTACCGCCGGCTATGAATTCGTTTCTCCTGAACCCATTATAAAAGGAACTTACTATACAGATGCTGAGGTAGAATCATGTGAACCTGTCTGTATTTTAAATGAAAGTGGTGCCAAGCAGCTCTTTGGTACTACAGAAAATGTAATCGGCATGCCAGTTTCTGCAACCATTTACGGACGTTCTGTAGAACTTCGTGTGAAAGGAATTCGTAAGGACAGCTCTTCTGCTCTCTTGAATTCACTGACAGGAGCAAATTCACGTATCAGCATCGAGGCACCATATACCATTATGAGCAACATCGGATTTTATGTAGAAGGATTTGACGGATTCTATATCATTTCTGATTCACCACAGTATTCACAGGATATTTACAAAGCTACCGTCAGCTTACTGGAAGCACGTTATAACGTCCGCGGACAGAGTTGCTTTCTCTTACAGGATCTTGGAAAGGAAGCAGACAGCATCACCGGTGTGCTTGACTACATTACCATTTTCGTCGTGTTTGTAGCTGCAATCTCACTACTGGTAGGTGGTATCGGAGTTATGAATATTATGCTGGTGTCTGTTACAGAGCGTACACGTGAAATCGGTATCAGAAAAGCGCTTGGTGCCAAGACAGATGCTATTATGACACAGTTTCTTTCGGAAGCAGCGATCATCACTTTAGTCGGTGGTATCATCGGAATTCTCTTAGGAATAGGCGGTGCAACCGGAGTCTGTGGCATTCTAAATGCTCTTGGTGCATTCGAAAACTGTACACCAAAAGTTACGATCGCTACCGTTGTAATCGCTACACTTTTCTCCTCCGGAGTTGGTTTATTCTTTGGAATCTATCCTGCAAAGAAAGCTGCGAAGCTGAATCCGATTGAAGCATTAAGACATGAGTAAATAAATGAAATAAAAACAAGAAAGTATGAGACGTGGATTCCATTTTATTCAAATCTACGTCTCATACTTTTTCTTTTAACAGAACATAAATATAGGTATTTGTATCTTGAATTTAAAAATCTGACTGAAGCGTGATGTTCTTTATGATTTCACGTTCATCCATTGGATATTTAACGCCTTTGATTTCCTGATAATCTTCGTGTCCTTTTCCTGCCAGAATAATAACATCTCCTGGGCGGGCATTGGCGATCGCATATGCAATTGCTTCTCTTCGATCACAGATTTCTAAATATTCTCCATTTGTTTTCTGAATTCCAGTCCGGATATCTGCTATGATGTCCATAGGATCCTCATCTCTTGGATTATCAGAGGTAATGATGGTCAGATCTGATAGTCTGCCGGATACCTCTCCCATTTCATATCGACGCATTTTAGAGCGGTTTCCACCACAGCCAAACAACGTTACGATACGTTGTGGATTATATTCTTTAAGAGTCTTTAAAAGGCTTTCCAGGGCCATTGCATTATGTGCATAATCAATCATCAGCGAGAATTCATTTGAAACGGATATCATTTCAATTCTTCCTTTGACCTTTGCCTCTCTTAATGCTCTTACAATATCGTTTCTATCGATATTAAAATGGCTGCATACTGCAATTGCCGCCAATGCATTATACACACTAAACATACCTGGGGTATCAACGGTTACTTCAAGCTCAATCATACCCTCTGTTCTAAATGCAACGCCTAAATAATCAAGCTCTGAAACAAGTTCAATATCCTTTGCCAAAAGATCTGCCGGATTGACAATGCCATAGCGTTCGATTCTGCAGGTATGTCCCTGTATGATGCGTTCCACATGAGGATCATCACCATTAACAATTCCGGTTTCACATTGTTTAAAAAGCATACTCTTACACTGAAGATATTCTAAAAAGTCAGCATGTTCATTCGGTCCGATATGATCAGGCTCTATGTTGGTAAAAATACCATAATCAAACATGATTGCATCTGTTCTGGCAAGTTTAAAGCCCTGTGAAGAAGCTTCCATAATGACTACCTGGCATCCACAGTCAAGCATTTGTTTCAAATAGCTTTGGAGTACATAAGACTCTGGTGTTGTATTCGTTGCCTTAATATGATCCTCACCTATGATCGTCTCGATCGTACCAATCAAGCCAACCTGATAACCGGCATTTTCTAAGATCGATTTGATCAGATACGTGGTCGTTGTTTTTCCCTTTGTACCGGTCACCGCTATCATCCGCATTTTACGTGCAGGATGACCAAAATAAGCTGCACTCATATGCGCCAGTGCTTTTCTGGTATCATTGACTCTGATCACCGTCAGGTTCTCATCAATCATCATATCACGTTCAACAATGACCGCTGCCGCACCCTTTGCCGCTATTTCTGAAATCACCTGATGTGAATCAAAATTTGCTCCCT
>JAAYYM010000089.1 GCA_012515365.1 Clostridia bacterium | reverse complement strand
CTCTTTTTGTCCACACCCTGAGATAGTCAATTTACAGCTTGCTTTTAGCTTCCATTCACTCTTCGGGACCGGCGGGTCACAGTGTATGGATTGGATTGATCTCTGGATATCCTAATACGACCGTCTCAACGGTATTACCTCTTTCCCACAAAACTTTCCTTACTTCCTTACCATCACGATATATCGGAAAATTGAACTCTATTGATTTCAAGGGCATTTCCGACTCTCCGTTTGGGTATATTTGAATTTCTTTTATGAGATAAGAAATAACGCTTTTCTTTTCTTCATCACTCATTATAGCATAGAGCTTTCCAAAATTCTTCATTATTTTGTAAACATTCTCCAGAGTAATGGCTTCCATCTCAATAGAATTTCTTCGTAATTTTGCATCTTCAATTCGTTCCTCCAACTCAACAATCGTATCGTACAGTCCATCAAGCCTTAATGTCATATCGTGGATTTTTCTTTCACGATAACGGGCATCCGCAGGAAGATTATCTATTTCTCGTTCCAGACGAGCCTTATTCAAATCGACCTCCTTCAGCTTACTTTCATAATTAGCAATTTCCTTATCAACATTGCTTGTATCTGTCTGTATGCCAATTCTACTTTTTATCTCTCTGGCAAAATATTTATCGCTTACCAATTCTTTGACTGCTTCGATAACAAGTGGCTCAATATCTGTTTTTCTCAAAGAAGCCTTATAATCACAATGATGTCCTCGCTCCTGCTTATTTCTCCCACATATATAATAATAGACTTCCTTATATGTGCCGTCTTTATTTGTCCAAGCGTGTTTGTTAGTATACATTGAACTTCCACACATCTATTTCAATATTCTGCATTACACCTCGTGCGTCTTTGAAAGAGAGATAGTATCTGCCCTCCACAATCATCAGCGTATAAGGGTTATGCTTGTCCTTTTTTCGATTCGGATGCTTTTCATCCATTATCCGTTCCTCTAATCAATCTGAATTTTTTGAAAAACTCAGATTGGTCGGCGGAGAACGGCAACCTGCACCAGAAGATGACTTACGCCATATTCTTACAAAAAACGACAAAAGAAAAACCACAAAGGCTGTCAGACCCTTGCGGTTATCAGAAATTAAAACACTATTATATGGATATGTGACTTCTACTTGTAGGGTGGAATATCCCCACGCACAAGCAAGGATTTTTTTAACAGTTTATCCTTACGCCTGTACGGCGGTATGTAGATAGCTGCCGCTTCTAATCAACAGCGGCGTGATGGTATTAGACCAACACAAAAATATCCCTCCAAACTCAAAACGGGTTTAGAGGGAAACTGTTTATTTGGGCGTGGAAAAACAGCCCCCCAAAGCTCCGTTTTTTTTATTCGGTGGGCTTGTCCTGCCTATATTCTATAAAAGAAAGAGCCGACAAACTGTGATTGCTCACAAGTTCATCGGCTCTGCGTCTGTGCGTCTGGCTCTTTGATGACAGTTATGTATAATTCTTTTGCATTTATCAAAGTTTCCCGCTTACATTTCGGACAGTAGAGAGGATAGTTCTTCAATACCGTATCTTCTCTAAGCCTGTCACGAGTTTTGTTGCCACATATCGGACATATTATCCATTCAATTTTAATCTGCAATCATTATCCCTCACATTCCTTCCCATACATCGTTTTATTTAACCGCACAGCGATTCCGATAATTATTAGAGCAAGACCAGAAGCAACCATAATCCATTCAAGAGATATGATGTCTGCCATCGGTCCGAAAATTGCCATTCCCATAGGCAGGCAACCAGAATACATTGCTCCCATCAAGCCGAATACACGACCTTGCATTGCTTCTATTGCTCGTTCCTGTATTAAAGTGGTGGTTGCTGTTTGTATCATCGTCAAAGCAATTCCATACAGAGCCATCATTATAAGGTAAAGAATAAAATTCCTGATAATACCCATACCGATTGCCATCACTCCAAAGCTAAATAAGCCAAGCACCAAAGTCTTTATTCGGCTGTTAAATCCTCCCCAAGCTCCCATAAGCAGCCCGCCAATAGTCATTCCTGCAAAACCAACCAATTCAACAGCGGTTAAGTACCAATATGTATCTCCGTAAACTCGGCTCACAAGAAGTCCTGCCATAAAACCTGCAGGAACGCATAATAATACGAACATACCATAAACAACAAGTAGCTTCCCGATTATTCTATCTGAAAAAGAGTACGCAAGTCCTGCTTTAATATCAGCGAAAATAGATGATTTTTCTTTTATAATTTCTTGTTTTGGCATCATAACACAAGTAAAAAGTCCAATACCAAGTGCCGCTGTCGTCACATCAACAAGGAGAGTGAAGCGAAGCGACAAAACAGATAATATAACTCCCGCAGCGGCTGGAGCTGCAAATTGCACTATAGATTGCATAGTAGCATTGATACCGTTATACTGCATCAGGTATTCTTCTGGAACAAGTTGAGGAATGACTGCATTTACCGCAGGAGTCTGAATACCTGCCCCAAGTGAACGAATAATTGACATTAAAAGCAAAATGCTTAATACCATCGGCTCCGTGGATAAAAATGGTAAGAACGCAAAAGTAATAAGCGTAACAATAGCAATCAAAGTATCTGCAAAAATAATCAGCTTTTTTCGGTTGTATCTATCCGCCCACACACCACCAATAAAAGAAATTAGAAACTGTGGCAAATAAGAGCAGATAGAAAATGCCGCTATCCAAGCACCGCTTGAAGTTTTTATCGTTACATACCAGATGATTGCCATCTGAACAAGTGTTGAGCCAAACAATGTAATGCATTGGCTAACAAGAAAAAGAAGTGTTCGCTTTTTCCAATTATTCTTTGTCTGTATCATTTTCTGTATCCTCCTTGTGTTTCGGAGGAAGTACAAATCGCTGTGATGGGTAACCATATTCTACAAGCAATTCTCTTTCTGCAAATCCCAAATTGTAATATTCTTCACGATAACCTGTATCCGCCTTATCGCCTGCACGAAAAGTTGTTAAACTAATTTCTTTTCCGCAAAGCAATTCGTCCATAAGTTTATCAAGAAATACTTTTGTAATTCCCAGATTTCTATACTGTGGATGAACTGCAAGAAAGTCAATACTTCCTGTTTCATAGGAAAAACCCATAACGCCGATTGCCATATTGTCATCTCGCAAAATCAAAGCTTTTTTATCAGCAATATATTGATGTAGGTTTTCGACATATTCCGTTTCGTTAGGTAGTGTGGACACGAGATGTTGTTTGTGAGATAATGGTCATACCAACAAATGAATGGAGGCATGACAATGTCCACAGCGTTACACAGACACGACATTTCAGACAAGGTTTGGTCATTGCTTGAGTCG
>JAAYYM010000005.1 GCA_012515365.1 Clostridia bacterium | reverse complement strand
TGGGTCGAATACATCCCTGATCAATCTGCTGACAAATCTCTTTGTGGGTCTTTCTGTCGGAGTAAACGTACTCGCAGCGAAATATTATGGGGCAAACAAGGGAAAAGAGTTAAGTCAAACCGTACATACAGCAATGCTGATTAGTTTATATAGTGGGATTTTTCTGACTTTGATCGGGATCTGCTTTGCAAGGCGCCTTCTGGTGATGATGCAGACACCGGCAGAGGTGCTGGAGCTGGCAAGTCTTTATTTGCGAGTCTACTTTCTGGGAATGACAGCGACCATGATCTACAATTTTGGAAGTGCTATTCTGCGTGCTATCGGAGACACCAAAAGACCACTATATTATCTTCTTTTTGCAGGTGTCATTAATGTTCTGCTGAATCTGCTTCTTGTCATTGTGTTTCAAATGGGAGTCGCAGGAGTTGCAATCGCAACAGCTGTATCACAATGCATTTCTGCAGGCTTGGTCGTGCAGTGTATGATGAAGGAGTCAGGTCCGATCAAGCTGATATTGCGTGAATTAAGAATTGATCCTGATAAGCTGGCAAGAATTTTAAAGATTGGCTTACCAGCAGGCTTTCAGGGAATTATTTTTTCACTGTCTAATGTGGTGATTCAGTCCTCGATCAATACCTTTGGCGCCGTTACTGTAGCCGGTAATGCAGCAGCAGCTAATATTGAAGGTTTTGTGTATATGGCAATGAATGCGTTTCATCAGGCCACTGTTTCCTTTACCGGACAGAATATGGGTGCCGGAAATTATAAAAGAATTAACCGTATTCTACTGATCAGCCAGGTATGTGTGGTCACTGTTGGCCTGCTGCTTGGTAATCTGGCGATCCTCTTTGGACCGAATCTGTTACGGATCTATTCCACAAGTCCGCAGGTCATTCAGGCAGGTATGAGCCGGATGCTTATCATTTGTCGAACCTATGCGTTCTGTGGTATGATGGATGTTATGGTAGGTTCTTTGCGTGGAATCGGATATTCCGTGATGCCTATGATCGTATCCTTGATCGGGGCATGTGGATTCAGACTTTTATGGCTTGCAACATTGTTTCAAATGGAACAGTATCATACGGTATCAATGGTATATTTGTCCTATCCGGTATCCTGGATACTGACAATGCTTACCCATGTGATTTGCTTTATCATCGTACGGCGTAAACTGGGCAATGCCGCTAAGATAACGCACACCTGAAGAGCGTTAAGCAGATCAGTCAGATGAAATGACTGATCCGTTTACTTTAGCCTGCTCATGTTCTTCGAGCGGAATAATGATGCATTTTTTCCCATCTATGATTTCTGCTTTGATCTGCTCTACTTTTTCTGGCTTTACCTTTAGAAATACATCGTATGTGTCAGCGTCCGGACTGTCAGAATCAGTATCTTCAGATTCAGTTTTTGTTTCTTGCAGCTCTTGTCTGAGCGTCTGTACCTGCATCATGAGTTCTTTTTCTTTTTTCTTTTGTGCATTCAAAGCAAGTGCTTTTGTATCGATGAGTGCTTCAGCAGCAGGAGGAACATCTCCAAATTCTTCTGTGAATTCATGCTCAATTTTTGAAGAGATTTCTTCAGGTATTCCCTTTTCCACGAGAATATCCTGAATCGCATGTGTGGTTAGCGTGACGGGAGCTGAATCTTCTGGTGTATCCGTCTCTTTTTCTTCAATCATGTCATTGATCGTTTCTTGAATTTCCATCAACACATGTTCACTTTTTTCGTCATTCCCGGCAAAGGCACTTTTGATGATGCCGTGAAAGGCTTCTTTTTGCTCTGTGGCAGTACGTTTAGCAATGCATCCGAGTCCGTTTTCCATAAATTCAGAATGAGGCTCTTTTGCATTTTTTGTATAATAAATGATAGAGTGAATATCAGAACTTCGATCTGAGAATGCAGGAAATACAAATCCTGTTTCCGGTGCTTCTACGATCCAGTCACGTATGCGAGGCCCGATTCTGTTTTCATCTTTACGATAGCCGAGTCCGGGTTTGCTAAGGGATACAGGACAAATTGCTCCAAGTATGTATTCATACACTTCTTCAGATTCATCAAGCTTAGCCTGATCTGTTGTTTTAGTCATGACATCATATGCATCATGAAAAAGGAGAATCAGGAAGTTGCCTACATAATCATAAGTATCAATAATCAATTCATAAAAGCGGTCTAATAGGTCGTCATTTTTTAGTCCACTACTTTTAAGACCCATCATAAACTGCTGTTTCCCACCGGTCTCTTCTTCCTGATCTGCAAAGTCCAGCTGTAATAAGTTATTGCCTACTGTTCCTGACAAGGTCTTTTTCGTGATCTCTAAGTAACGGAAAAACTCTTCATCTTCAAGATTTAAGAAGGTTTCTCCAAATTTGACTACCATGTTTTTATGTCCGTCTACATAACATCCACACATTCTGGTAAATGTACAATCTTCTTTTTTTAAACGACGTTTCAACTCAGAAATATCTTTTTTGGTCATGATCTTACCTCCGTTTTTGCACATTGGTGCATATCTATTTATTATAAATATCATTTTCAATCGGTGCAAGTGAAAAAAAATAACGATCTTGAAAGAATGAATGTAAACTGATACAATGAGTAAATAAATTTTATTAGAAAGAAAGCGGTAGAAAAATGTATAACGATATTGTTACGATTGGTTCATTTACCATACATGGATATGGTCTGATGATAGGAATAGGGTTCGCGGTTGCAGTCATGCTTGCGTTGTTTCGTGCAAAAAAAGTAAATTTAAATGAGGATCATGTTTATAATTTGTCATTTGTTGCGATTATATTTGGCTTTATCAGTGCCAAACTGCTTTACGCCATTGTTGATTTTAAAGCAGTTCTTCAAAATCCCTCTCTCTTGGTCAGTGGAAGTGGATTTGTGGTTTATGGAGGTATCATTGGCGGAATTTTGGCTGTCATGATTTACTGCAGGATTAAAAAAATATATTTCTGGGAGTACTTTGATCTGATGATTCCGTCTGTAGCAATTGCTCAGGGATTTGGACGGATCGGCTGTTTTCTGGCAGGCTGCTGCTATGGCAGGGAGACAGAGTGTGCCATCGGAATTGCATTTACACATTCCGAATATGCGCCAAATGGGGTAAAACTGCTCCCAACTCAGCTCTTTTCAAGTGCGGGTATGTTTTTGATCACTGCGGTTTTACTGATCTATGCAAAAAAAACAAAGAAGAGTGGTACCGTTGGAGCTCTTTATCTGATACTATATAGCATCGGAAGATTTATCATTGAAATTTTCCGAAATGATTATCGTGGAAATATCGGCGGTGTTTTATCGACCTCCCAATTTATAGCATGTTTTACATTGGTATTGGGAGTTGCTTTGTTTTGCTATAGACAAAAGGACGGACGCCAGCAGGAAAAAGGCAAAAACGAAACCTACGAAAATTGACAATATTGTATAGATAGGATATGATTAAGCAGATGTAAATCGGACCTTGAAAATCGAATAGAATGATGTACGTTCAGATGTACAGACCTTCAATGCACGCCTGATTTTCTCATCTAGCGCCATGTGCCTGCCAAGAGCAGGATGACGAGGAGTGAGGTTATCGAATATTCGGCGGATGCCTCATCGTATCTATTCCGGTACGAGATATGTCGACAAATATGTGGGAGACTGCAAAACAAATACGACATAACGGAATCATATCATCATGAAAAGCGATGAAACGTAATGATGACTAAACGAAATAATATTGAAATGAAAAAATAATGAAACGAAAAATAGAAAGATGAGGAAAATTTATGTGTGGAATTGTAGGTTATACAGGAAAATCAGAAGTAAAAGATCTGATTCTTGATACATTGGAAATGTTAGAATATCGTGGCTATGACAGTGCCGGAATGGCAATCTTTAATCCTGATTTGGGGATTCAGATTGAAAAGTGTGCAGGACGTGTAAAGGATCTACGGGAACGCTGTGAAAATGTAGAGATTAAAGGAACCTGTGGAATCGGTCATACGCGCTGGGCAACTCACGGAGGTGTGAGTGATGAGAATGCGCATCCACATCAGTTTGGAAAAGTAACGGTGGTTCATAATGGAATCATCGAGAATTATCGAGAATTGACGGAACATTATCAGCTGAGCCAGAAGCTACAGTCAGAGACCGATACAGAGGTGGTGGCAGCAGTATTGGATCATTTCTATACAGGGGATCCATATGCGGCAATCCGAAAAACAGTCTTAAAGCTGAAAGGAACGTTTGCACTTGTGATTATGTTTGAGGATATCAAGGATGTTATTTTTGCAGTGCGTAATGTCAGTCCGATCGTAGTATCTGTCAGTGAAGAGGGCGCAATGTTAGCCAGTGATGTGACAGCAGTCTGCAAGTTTACCAAGGACTATTTTGTAGTACCGGAACTTCATGTTGTGGAATTAACAAAAAAAGGTGCGACACTGTATGATATGTCAGGTGAAGAAGTAAAACCTGAGTATCTGAAAGTAGATTGGGAGCTTGGAGATGGCGGTAAGGGTGGCTATCCGTTTTATATGGAAAAGGAAATCATGGAGCAGCCGGATGCAATCCGTAAAACCATTGAACCACGTATCATAGATGAGTTGCCGACATTTGAAGCTGACGGGATTCCGGATCAGATGCTAAAAGAATGTGAAAGAATCTGTGTTGTTGCTTGTGGAACAGCCATGCATGCAGGTTTGGTAGGTCAGGCATTGATACAATCTATTTTACATGTTCATATGGATGTAGAATTGGCTTCAGAGTTTATGTATGCAGATCCTGTGCTGGATGAAAAGACGTTAGTGATTGCAATTTCCCAGTCAGGAGAAACTATTGATACGTTAGAGGCTTTAAAATATGCAAGAAAAAGGGGTGCGAAAAGTCTTTCCATTATTAATGTAAAGGGTGCAAGCATTGCCAGAGAGAGTGACCATGTCATATACACTTATGCCGGTCCTGAAATCGCTGTAGCAAGTACAAAAGCTTATACGACGCAGCTGGCGGTTTTCTATCTGCTGACAGCAAGAATGGCACTGATCAAGGGTATTTATACAGAGGATGAGACAAAAGAGTTTATCCGTCAGCTGACGATGGTACCTAAGGTTATTGAGAATGTGCTTGAGCGAAAGTCGAGTATTCATGAAATGGCAAGGCGTGTGCTGGATGCAAAGGATGCATTTATGATTGGCCGTGGTCTTGATTATTCTATCCTGTTAGAGGGTTCACTGAAACTAAAAGAGGTTTCTTACATTCACTGTGAAGCTTATGCGTCAGGAGAGCTTAAACATGGTACAATCGCTTTGATCACTGAGAAAACACCTGTGATTGCAGTAGTGACGCAGGATTTACTTAAGGATAAGGAATTGTCCAATATCCGCGAGGTTATGTCACGTGGCGCAAAGATTATGTTATTTGCCAGAGAGCGATATGAAATCAATGATATGGATGAGTGGTCAGAGTCTTTTTCACTGCCGGAAATGCCGGATAAATTCATGGTATTTTCAGCTTCAGTAGCATTGCAGCTTTTAGCATATTATGTATCTGCAGATAAGGGGCTGGATGTGGATAAACCACGAAATCTGGCAAAGGTAGTTACTGTAGAGTAAGATCATTAATTTTTAATAAAAGATAAGAAATGATGGCGGGCATGAAGGCCTGTAAATCTGAGCGGAGGTGTATAAACATGCTGATTGATCGATCAATGGTCAGGATGCAGTTTGATGCTTATGTAGCAAATTATAATGATTCGGATGATAAGATCAGACTAAAAAAGGAACATACTTATCAGGTGTGTGATTTATGTGAGTGCATTGCAAAGGACATCAGTCTTTCAAAGGAGGATACAGATCTGGCATGGTTGCTCGGGATGCTGCATGATATCGGACGCTTTGAGCAGATTAAAAGATATGGAACGTTTAATGATGCAGAGTCAATCGACCATGCAAAGCTTGGAGCGGATATTCTGTTTCATGAAAATCGTATCCGGGATTATATAGAAGATAAGACAGAGGACGAGCTGATTGAAAAAGCAATCCGTGCACATAATCAGCTACGACTGCCAGATGGAATGAACGAGCGTGAAGTGATGTTTTGCAATATTTTGCGTGATGCGGATAAAATAGATATTTTGCGTGTGAATACGGAGTTCTCGATTGCAGAGATTTATAATGTCAGGGAAGAGGAGCTTTTAGATGCTTCTATTACAGACGAGGTGTACAGGCAGTTCTATGAAGAACATGCAATTTTACGTTCTTTAAAGACAAGTCCTGTTGATCATATAGTTGGTCATCTTTCTATGATTTTTGAACTTGTATATCCGATCAGTGTACAGATTTTAAAGGAGCACGGGTACTTAAAAAAGATATTTGAATTTCACTCTTCTAATCCTGTAACGCAGGAGCGTTTTCTACAAATGCGGCATAAAATGGAGAAACTTGGATATTTATAGTTCTTTTTCGTAAAAACCGTGAAAAACCGCATTTTTATTCTTGACACACTCGGAGGTGTGTAATATAATATTTCAATGTGACGACTTGCGTTGTCATGTCAGAACGTAAATAAACGTTGAACCAAAGCCCCGGTAAGGCGTTTAGAAAATAAGAAACTTGAAAATTGTTTTACGGAGGTATCATAATGAAGACATTTATGGTAAATGAATCTACAATCGAAAGAAAATGGTATATTGTAGATGCTACAGGATATACACTTGGTCGTCTTGCTTCAGAAATCGCTAAGGTTTTAAGAGGAAAGAATAAACCAATCTTTACACCACATGCAGATACAGGTGATTACGTAATTGTAATCAATGCAGATAAGATCCAGGTTACCGGTAAGAAATTAGACCAGAAGATCTACTACAATCACTCAGATTATGTTGGTGGAATGAAAGAGACAACACTGAGAGAAAAATTAGACAAGAAACCTGAGCAGGTAATCGAACTTGCAGTCAAGGGAATGCTTCCTAAAGGACCTCTTGGAAGAAGAATGTACACTAAGTTATTTGTATACGCAGGTGCTGAGCATCCACATGCTGCACAGAAACCTGAAGTATTAGCATTTTAATCGAGGGACTGAAAGGAGGAAATAACATTGGCTAAAGCAAAAGCATCACAGGAAAAATTCTATGGAACAGGTAGAAGAAAAAAATCAATCGCAAGAGTATACCTTGTACCAGGTAAAGGTAACATTACAATAAATAGAAGAAGCATTGATGAATATTTCGGATTAGAGACATTAAAGGTTATCGTACGTCAGCCATTAGTAGCTACAGAGAATGTAGACAAATTTGACGTAATCGTAAATGTACATGGTGGTGGATACACAGGACAAGCCGGAGCAGTAAGACACGGCATCGCCAGAGCTCTTCTCAAAGCAGATAATGAGTTCAGACCAGTACTTAAAAAGGCAGGCTACTTAACAAGAGATCCACGTATGAAAGAAAGAAAGAAATACGGTCTCAAAGCAGCACGTCGTGCACCACAGTTTTCAAAGAGATAAAAAGCGGTCAACGCATTTATCAAGAAAAGCCCGATTTTACAAGGGTTACAGACGTTGTGGAATGTTGTCAAACGCACTGGAAATTACTCCGTGTGCAACACGTTTGCAACAGGTGTGCAACAAAAATATCAGTAATAATTATAGGACATTTTTCAGTGAAGCGATTCGCTGGAAAGTGTCCTTTTCTTTTTGAAAGGACTTTCCATTCCGTTCTTGTTATATCTTATTAATTGCATCGACTAGCTCCTTCATATCAAAGTGAGTATAAACTTTCTCTGTGAGTGTCATTGCTCCAGAGTGCCCTACAATCTTCTTGATAATCGTCTGATCCACACCAACTTCCGCTAACATAGATATACAGGTATGTCTACAACAGTGAGGTGTACGGTCAATCTTTAGCTGTTCCATTAATGGTTGGAAGTAGCTGTCATAATAGTTTCTGTACTTAAAGTGCTTACCGTCTTCCGTATGAAGCAAGTATTCGCAGTCGGGTAAAGAATTAAACCATGACTGATAAAAGGGAAGAACTTTATCGGCAATGGGAACTTTACGGATACCATTTTCCGTTTTACTGCTGATTACATCAAAGTATTGTTCGTCTAGATGAACATTCTCTTTTTTCAAATCCAACAATTCAGAAATTCTAACTCCATTATACAAGAGCATAAGGATAAGCTGATAATACTTGTCCTCTTTCTGTTCCCAGATTCGGGCAATCTCGTCTTTGTCAAATTTGTTGCGGTCATACTTGTTTGGATTACGGTCTTTGTATTGAAGAATATCCACAAAAGAAGAATAATCCTTGTTACAAATATCGTTTTTTAATGCAAAGTCATATAGCTGATTAAAGAGGACTTTTATCTTCTTTAGGGTAGGAAAATTCTTTCCACAGGTATCAATGACTTCTTGCAAGTCAACTAGTTTCAAATCCTTAAATACTTTGTTGTAAAGTGAACTGCAAGCCTTATAGGATGCAATATAACCCTTTACATTGGATTCTGATACAGATGCATATTTTCGCTTTGACCACTCTTCGTAAACATCTGAAAAGGTCATCTTAGCAGCTTTGAGATCAAAAGGATTCTTATTATAGTCGGCAAGCATCTGTAATCCTTCTGCCTTGGTTGGGGCATACCCGATAATAATGTAATCCCTTACTTGTTTATCCTTCGCTTTGTCATAATGCCATCCAACGGACTTTTTGACAGCGTAAGGATTTCGGCGTTTTCCGGAAAGCTTTGTAACACTTCCGTAGCCATTTGGTAACTTCATTCGCACCATTCCTTTCGTATATTTATTTGTAAAATCTGCAATGCAGAATAATACCGTAGTAAAAATAACTAGTTCTAATCATGAATGACCTTGGTAACACTTGGTCTGATTGTCTTCCAAATATCATAATTATCATTCGTCTGACTTCCAGATTCTAATAATTCTTTCATAGCCTGCCAGTCTTTAAGAAACTGGATAAGGCTCTTATCTTCAAAGAAAATACCCGGTTCTCCGTTTAGGTCTCTTAATTTCACATCAAACACTTCATCAATAGCAAATAGTAACGGTAACACATCCCCATCTGCCTGAATATCAAATTCAGCAAGTGAATTGACATTCACATTTAATGCATCTGCAATTTTTCTTAATTGGTCAGGCTTTGGGATGTTCTTACCTAATTCATATTTGCGGATAGCAACTTCATGAATCCCTGCTTTATCTCCCAACTCTTTTTGTGTTAATCCACGAAATGTACGGATTAACTTAATCTTTTTACCTGTAGTCATAATTGACCTCCATTCTGCCAGAATAGGCATTTTCACAATGATTGATACATATGTTCGAACATTGCTACTATAGTAAGAATATAACATACCAAAATGAGAAAGTAAACATTAAATTTAAAACTATTGACAGAGCAATAAAAGGTCTGTATAATACACAACATAAACAGAGCAAGAAATGCTCTAATAGAATTACAGGGGGTGATATCTATGGCGGAAAAGATTTATCAAGTAGAATTTCCGCCATTTACCGGAAGGAATGTTCCAATCGCAGAGATTGCGAAAGCGATTGGAAAAGATGACAGTGACAATCAATGCTGGTTACGCATGGATCGACGGCTACGCATACCACCTTGACGACACGCTGGAAATCGAACTGGAAACAGCAAGCGGAAATATGGATCGAATCGACAACATTGTGCTGCGATTAGATACCGCAAATCGTTGGATCAAAGCATTTGTTGTGACGGGATCGTATTATTCCACAAATCCAGTCGCACCAGAAATACAGAGGACGGCGACGGTTGACGAACGTTGTATTGCGCAGATTAGCGTTGCAAGAGGTACGACGGCAATCACACAAGAAATGATTACAGACACCAGAATGGACGCGGAAAAAT
>JAAYYM010000088.1 GCA_012515365.1 Clostridia bacterium | reverse complement strand
TATCTCCTTTCGATGTGGATAATATTTGACAAAATATATATCGGATCGGGGTAAGTTGTTTTTTATATGCTCTGAAACATCAGTAAAATCAAGGTCTATGAATTATGAAATTCTCTCAATTATGAAAAGAACAGTGGATATCATCCAAATGATATTTTCAACAATGATCCGGATATCCGAAAGGTTCTCATGCAGCTGATCAATGGATTTTATACACCAAATGATACTGAAATATTTAGGGATTTATATAATTCATTGCTCAATACACAGTGTACGGCAAAGGCAGATACTTATTTCATCCTGAAGGATTTTAAATCATATGCACAGGCACAGAAAAGGGTAGAAGAGGCCTACAGAGATGAAAAGAGATGGGCTAAGAGTGCAATCTTAAATGTTGCATGTTCGGGTAAATTCACTTCTGATCGTACGATACAGCAGTATGTGGATGAGATATGGCATCTTGATAAGGTAGTCCTGAAATAGGATTAAAATAAGATAACAAATGGAGGAAAATTAATGGTAAAGTTGTACGATTCAGGTGTTTACTTGTTAAATGGAGAAATTCTTGTACCTGAAAATGAGAATGCGGTTAATCAGATCAAAGAGAAAACCGGAAAAACAATTACAAAGGAAGAGGCATCACAGCAGACTATCGCGTATCGGATTCTAAAGGCACACAATACGTCTGATAATATGAGCAAGCTTAAAATTAAGTTTGATAAATTGACCTCTCATGATATTACATTTGTTGGAATTATTCAGACGGCCAGAGCTTCAGGCCTTACGAAATTCCCAATTCCATATGTTTTGACAAACTGTCATAACAGTTTATGTGCAGTTGGCGGAACAATTAATGAAGATGATCACATGTTTGGATTAAGCTGTGCCAAGAAATATGGTGGAATCTATGTACCACCGCATCAGGCTGTTATTCATCAGTTTGCAAGAGAAATGTTAGCAGGTGGCGGAAAAATGATCCTTGGTTCTGACAGTCATACCCGCTATGGAGCACTTGGTACGATGGCAATCGGTGAAGGTGGTCCTGAGCTTGTAAAACAGTTGTTATCAAAGACATATGATATTAATCGTCCGGGTGTGGTTGGCGTTTATCTGTCAGGAAAACCAGTGCCTGGTGTTGGACCTCAGGACGTTGCGCTAGCGATTATCAAAGCTGTATTTGCGAATGGATATGTTAATAATAAGGTAATGGAATTTGTCGGACCGGGTGTAGCAAATCTGAGTGCTGATTTTAGAATCGGAATTGATGTTATGACGACAGAAACCACTTGTCTGTCATCAATCTGGAAAACAGATGAAACCATTAAAGAATTTTATGAAATCCATGAAAGAGTGGAAGAATATGAGGAGCTTTTACCGGGTGATGTAACCTATTATGACGGCATGATCGAGATCGACTTAACAGCGGTTAAACCGATGATTGCAATGCCATTTCACCCAAGTAATGCATATACCATCGAAGAACTAAATGCGAACCTGATGGACATTTTGGATGATGTTGAGAAAAAGGCATTGGTAAGTCTGGATGGTCAGGTAGAGTATTCACTCAAGGATAAGGTCAGAAACGGAAAACTTTATGTAGAACAAGGTATCATCGCAGGATGTGCAGGTGGTGGTTTTGAAAATATCTGTGCAGCAGCAGATATCATGAAAGGGGCATCAATTGGTGCCAATGAGTTTACACTCAGTGTTTATCCTGCATCTACACCAATCTATATGGAATTGATCCGCAATGGAGCAGCTGCAACATTATTGGAAACAGGTGCGATCCTTAAGACAGCATTCTGTGGACCGTGCTTTGGTGCCGGAGATACACCTGCAAATAATGCATTCAGTATTCGTCATTCTACCAGAAACTTCCCGAACAGGGAAGGATCAAAGCTTCAGAATGGACAGATTTCCTCAGTTGCCCTGATGGATGCCAGATCCATTGCAGCCACAGCAGCTAATGGTGGCTATCTGAGTGCTGCAACAGATGTAGATGCAGCACTGTTAAGCCATAAATATAAATACTTTTTCGATTCTTCTATTTATAAGAATCGTGTATTTGACAGTAAGGGCGTGGCTGATCCTTCGGTTGAGATTAAGTTCGGACCAAATATTAAGGACTGGCCTGCTATGAGTGCACTGACAGATCATTTACTACTTAAAGTAGTATCAGAAATCCATGATCCTGTTACTACGACAGATGAACTGATTCCATCAGGAGAAACCTCTTCTTTCCGTTCTAATCCGTTAGGCCTGGCAGAGTTTACTTTATCCAGAAAGGATCCGGCTTATGTAGGACGTGCAAAGGAAGTACAGTCTGCAGAAAAAGCACGTATTGCAGGAGGCTCTCTTACAGATGCAAATAAGGAGACAGCAGAAGTTTTTGAATGGCTCAAACAAGAATTCAGTGAAGTCAATGAGAATAATACCGGAATTGGCAGTACCATATTCGCAGTAAAACCTGGAGATGGATCAGCACGTGAACAGGCTGCTTCTTGCCAGAAGGTACTCGGAGGCTGGGCAAATGTTGCAAATGAATATGCGACAAAGAGATATCGCTCGAACCTGATTAACTGGGGTATGCTTCCTTTCTTGATTGAAAAGGGTGAACTGCCATTTAAAAACCTTGATTATCTGTTTGTTCCAAATATAAAGGCAGCAGTACAAGAGAAAAAGACAACAATCCCTGCATATGCAGTGTCAAATGGAACGAAAAAGGCATTTAATCTGATGCTTGGTGAGCTGACGGATGATGAAAGAACCATTATCTTGAAGGGATGTCTGATAAATTATTACAGAGACTAAATCAAAATCAAATACGTGTCGATAAATAAGATACAAAGTATGCTAAACGTTGGCCACGGATAGCACACATTGAATATCTGAAACAGACCACGGAGGGTAGCTGCAGCAGTCAGAAGGGATTCTGACTGAGGTAATGCCCTCTTTTTTATGGCTTTACAAGGAGGGAAAGAATAGAAAGAGTGGGAGTTTCAATAGGAGGATTTATTTGGTAATAGGGAGTAGCACGGTAGGAATGGAGTCTGCCAGAAGGTATTCTTCTGTACGCATGGATGCTTTTTCTTTTTCAACATGGAACAATGCGGGAATGCTAAGTAACCAGAACGTGTCTGCCAGACAGGGAACAAAAGAAGCAGAAGGTGATGCTGCAAAAAGCAATATGAGTGCCTTTCAGAGATCAATGAATCAGCTGACAAAGCAGTTTACGGATATCAAAGCACAGTCAGTCACGAGTACGAAGCAGGATAAGGATTCAATGATGAAGATCAAAGCACAATGTATTGATTACCTGATTCGATTACTGTTTGGAAGAAAATCGCTGCTTGATGATGTAGGCAGTACGAGTGCCGACCTACAGAATGCGGATACGGGAAGTCAGCTGACTCAGGAAGTATCAGGAGGATCTTTTTCAAGCTTTCACTTTTTTGAAGAAACAGAGGAAACTGCTTTTTCAACAGAAGGCAAAGTGATTACAGCTGATGGTCGTGAAATTTCGTTTGATCTGAGCTTTCAAATGAGCCGCAGTTTCACAGAGTATTATTCCGAAACACACTCGTTTGGTACGGAGCTGATTGATCCATTGGTGATTAATCTGGACAGTGATGTGGCAAGTGTATCGGACCAGAAGTTTTTATTTGACATTGATTCAGACGGAATACTAGACAATATTTCACGTCTGGGAAGTGGAAGTGGCTTTCTGGCACTTGACCAAAATGGAGATGGCGTGATCAATGATGGCAGTGAATTGTTTGGTACAAAGTCAGGAGATGGTTTCTCAGATCTTGCAAAATTTGATTCTGATCATAACGGATGGATCGATGAAGCAGATGAAATCTGGGATAAGCTGATGATTTTTACAAAGGATGATAACGGAAAAGATCTTTTGTATGGATTAAAGGATAAGGGTGTAGGTGCCATCTATCTTGGTAATGTCAACACGCAGTTTGCACTAAATGCAAGAAGTGATCGTGCAGTCAATGCAGTGATCCAAAAAACCGGTATGTTTTTATTTGAAAATGGACGTGCCGGAACCGTACAACATGTTGATCTTGCAAAAGCACAGTGATTTACAAATGAAAATACCGGATCTGTTTAATTCTTAAGAATTGAATAGAATCCGGTATTTCTTTGTGGAATAATCATGTAAAAAATGATATGATGAAATCTGTTCTTAGAATTGTGAATTTCGCAATTACCCGCTGTGTTACAAAGGAGAAAAGGAAGTTGAATAAAAAGTTAAATAAGAAATTTCAGGTCATATACTGGATTTTAGCGATATTGTTATTGATAGTTGTCCTATTTGGTCTTAAGGATGACCATCAGGCAGTCTGGAACTTAGCGAATCTGACAGAGACTGACGATGGAGCATTGCATAGTCCATATATTGAGCTAAAGCAAGGCACATATCAGCTGCATATTCAGTATCATGCTAATGAAGAAGCCCAGGCATCGGCAATGATCGGGGAAGAACTATTAGGTGAAGTTTCACTCCTTCCATCAGAGACTTCTTTTGATGAAATGATACAAATTCCATATGATACAGATTTATTTCGTATTATAGTGAAATCTGCGCAGGTAGATCGAATTACGTTGCAGGGATCGGTTTTATTTAACTATGATACCATTTTTGCAGCGCTGTTGCTTCTTTTACTGGAGTTGTTTGTTTATATCCTGATAACAGGTAAATGGTGGGCACAACAGAGTAAGGAAAAGAAAATTACATTAACCGTTATGTCTCTCACAGTGATCATTACTTCTTTGCCGTTTATGCGTTCACAGTTGTTTGGAGCGTGGGATTCATGGGCACATATAGCTAGGATACAGGGAATCAGTGATGCTCTGGCGATCGGTCAGTTTCCAACGATTATATTTCCACAAAACTGTAATGGATTCGGACAGATTGGTGCACTTTATCCTTTGCTGTTTCTCTATCCGGCAGGCATGCTTCACAGACTGGGCATTTCATTGACAGCCTGTCTGAATTTTGGATTTATCATGGTGAATATCGCAACCGCCTGGGTGATGTATTTATCAGTCAAATCAATTCTAAAATCAGACTATGCGGCAGGATTTGCCGCGGTTTTATATTGCCTGGCACCGTACAGGATTTTGAATCTATACTGTAGGCATGCATTAGGAGAGCTGCTTGCAATGATTTTTATTCCGCTGATCATAGCCGGGATTTATCATCTATTTGCGGGTGATGCAAAACGCTATTGGCATTATCTTGTGATTGGGTATACAGGTGTTATTCAGTCTCATATCTTTACCATGGTCCTTGTTGTGTGGGTATCTCTGTTTTTTGGGATTTGTTATTTGAAAAAACTGATTATTGAAAAGAGACTGTTATGCTTACTGAAAACAATCGGAATTACAATTGTGTTTAACCTGTGGTATATCGTTCCCTATTTCTTTTTCTATTTCGACGGAGTCAGCAATGAGGTACTTAGAAGTGACTATACAAGTAAACAGACTTCTCTTAAGGAGTTAATCGCAGGTGCTCATTTTACAGGAGACAGTGGAATGGGGATGATCAGTCTGATTGGAGTGGCATGTATCATCACATGTATGGTAGGATTTGTGATTAATCGAAGCAAACGGGATGAAGTAAAGAATTTTATGCTGGTGAATTTCCTAGGTGCATGTCTGAACATCTGGATGGTAACGACATTGTTTCCGTGGAAGCCGTTTATGCAAAATCCTTTTATTGCTTTTTTGCTCGAAATGATACAGTTTCCAAGTCGTTTCCTAAGTGTGGCGGTTCCAATGCTGATTATGTCGCTGACTTTTGTGTTGACGCTGCAATCTCAAAAGAATAAGAAACGAGCTGGGATTTATCTTGTTTTTATCGTGGTTAATCTGGCCTGTATCATGCTGCTGTTTATGTATGCCTTTACAGATATGGGCGGACGTGGCAGCCAGGATGGAGCTGCACGAGCAGACTTTCGAGAGTATTATCCAAAGGATGGCGGAGAGCAGTGTTGTGTGAATGACCAATATTTTCAGTATAGCTATGATACGGTGATTACCGATTATAGCAAGAATACGAAAGATTTATCATTTACATATGTGAGCTCTTTAAAACAGGATGAATTGGACCTTCCACTCATGTATTATCGTGGCTATCAGGCTAAGCTACTTGATCAGACAGGTAAAAAAGTAGGGATGCTGCCTGTTTCAAAGGGAGCGGAAGCACGTGTTCGGGTCACGCTTACGCAAACTCAGATTCCAATGAAGGTAGTCGTGTCCTATGGGACACCTTGGTATTTTGCAGTCACATATGTGATCTCACTGGTAGCAATCGTGATTGTGGCTGCTTACTATTATCGAAAAAGGATTAGGACATGATGTTCTAATCCTTTTCTATGTGCATATATTATGTTATGAAAATGTGGATTCAGGATACGATAACATTTGTAATACTGGCATTGCTGCTACCATTTGTAAGCACGCTTTTGATAAAAGGGAATACAGTCACATTATATGAAAAGGCGCAGACAGAAACAGAAGATGAAGCATATGTGGAAGCATGTTTTAGTGCTCTGCAGTTACCTGACGGTAATGATGAATTCTTAAAAGCAATGGCAGTGATTTTAAGAAGCAGATTACAGTCCGATCCCAAAATCCTGCCTGTGTATTCTCAAATACCACAAGCACATATACGCTCACAGCAGTCTTGGCTGGCATATGCTAAAAGGATGAAAGATGCAGTGAAAGAAACAAAGGGAGAAGTGATTGTATACCAAAATAAAGT
>JAAYYM010000087.1 GCA_012515365.1 Clostridia bacterium | reverse complement strand
GCGAAACTGACAAAAGAGGATCTGATCGAAAAACTTCAGATCGATATACCGATGCCGACTTCCTATGCCACCAAGGAACTGGTGACGGAGCTTGGCAGATTAGAACCTTATGGAACAGCAAATCCAAAACCCCTGTTTGCTGAAAAAGATCTTTATATAATTTCGGCTAGAATTATGGGAAAGAATCGAAATGCGGTCAGGATTACACTAAAAAATGAACAACAGCAGGAGATACAGGCAATCTGGTTTGGTGACGCAGATCAATTCTATGCAGATATGATCAAGCAGTATGGGGTAAAAGGAGAAACTCTATTTAGCGGAAGAGCAAATGATCTCAAACTTTCAATTGCATATACAATTGGAATGAATGTCTATATGGGAAAAGAAAGTGTACAATTGACGATTCAGGATTACTGCTGATTTTTTTTAGAATATAGTTTTATTTTCTTTAGGAATCTTCAGGCTTTTTTTATAAATAATACACATATTGTACACATTTCTTGGGTAAGATGTATTTAGATAGTTGATAAACACTCACTATCTCCCCCCCTCATAAGAGAAAAAATCCCACGGTGCGAAATCGTGGGATTTCTCTTTGTACAGAACTTTACTTTCCACACTTTTTTATGTATAATTTATAATTCGGGATTGAATTATATAAGAAAAGGAATGAAAGCATGCATACGAAAAAGAAAAGCATATTACCAATCATAATGATACTGATCATTGTTGTTTTAGCGGGGCTATTATTATGGCAGTTTCTCGCAAAGGAACATATTGATCTGAAACAATACATAACTGCCGAGTGGAAAGGTTTTGAAACACAAGGGACGATACAGGTGACATTTAAAGATCAGGAAGTCAAAGCCGCTCTTATACAGGCATATCATGACAGTCAGAAAAATATCTTTTCAATGATGAAACAGACCGATCAAACTGAGGTGGATGCCCTATATAATAGTATTATGTGGAGTGTTGACCATGACCAGGGACTCAAAAATGGAGATGTTGTAACGCTGTCCTTTCAATGTGATGAAGAGCTGGCAAAAAAACTACGGATTGAGATAGAAGCAGAGCCGACTGAGTTTACTGTTCAGGGATTGCAAAACGGAAAGGTAGTGACGAAGGAAGAATTATTTGAACATGTCAGTGTAAGCTTTTCAGGCATTTCGCCGGAAGCTAAAATAGCCATTATCAATACAAGTGAAGATCCATTTTTGAAAACAGTCGATTTTTTTGTGGAAATCTATCAGGAAAATTATGAAATTGGTGAACGTGTATCTGTTCAGGCTTTTTGGGATGCAGAACAGGCTCTTTTACAGGGATATGATATTAAGGCAGATGTGACTGACTGTAAAAAAGAGTACATTGTAGAAAATGTAGATCAGTACATTACAAGAGCGGATCAAATTCCACCGGAAGTACTGGACGCCGTGATTGCAAAAGGAGCGACATTATTTACAAATGGGAATGATTATGGCCAGCGTATTTTCAGTGAAGCACATTTAAATGTATCATGGACCGGGGGAAAGACACACTTTGTATGGGGAACCCCATCACTATTATCGATCTATTTTAAAGCTTTAAAACCAGATGTGACTGATCTGACAGGAAAAGACTATAATGATCTGGATGTCATTTATCTGGCTCCGATTTCACAGGATGACGGAGTTGCCTGTAAAGCAGAGGCTGTTGTCAGACTGAGCAATTTAATTCTGCGCGCAGACGGAACCTATGATATGGACGCAGAAAAAACAAGATTTATTTCAGCATCTTACAATAATAGCAGTATTATACAGAATATTATTACGAAATATGAAGATGACTACACAGTTGAGAAAATAACACGCTAATATATCTGACAATTCACAAAAAGTTATAAAAGTTCATAGAAAATACATAGCCAAAACACTGTGTTTGTGATAAACTATACAATATAAAATACATATATAGCTAGCTATATAGCTAAAGAGAAAGTGAGGGATGCTTATGAGAAAAATATTTAAAATTCT
>JAAYYM010000086.1 GCA_012515365.1 Clostridia bacterium | reverse complement strand
TGTCTCAGAACCAATAAGCGTTGAGTCATTATTAAATGCACTTCTGAAATCTCTGATAATTCCGCTTCCAGTTACAGTCAAAGGCGTGTTCTCATAATCATCAGATGTCTTTGTAGTTCCGTCTGCGAAAATGAAATTCTCAACACGGTAATAATAATTCCACCTTCTGTCATAGAAATCTTTGATTCTGATGCTATCGCCATTATCACCTACATTGAGGATCATGTCATAATCCTCACGGCTTACTGTTATATCTTCAGCAGATATTCCTTCACCGAAAATTATTCTGTCAACACTTGATTGTAAGCTATCCTCATAAATTATATCGTTTCCGTCACCAAGATTGAAGATGTATGTATCGTTTCCACTTTCATCGTAAAGAGTATCGTTGCCTTTTCCGCCGATGAGGGTATCGTTTCCTTCATAACTATATATCTCATCATCTGTCTCAGAACCAATAAGCGTTGAGTCATTATTAAATGCACTTCTGAAATCTCTGATAATTCCGCTTCCAGTTACAGTCAGAGGAGTGTTCTCATAATCCTCAGATGTCTTTGTAGTTCCGTCAGCGAATATGAAGTTCTCTACGCGATAATAATAGTTCCATCTTCTGTCATAGAAATTCTTAATTCTTAAGCTGTCACTGCCATCGCCAATACTAAGTATCATATCATAATCTTCACGGCTTACAGTTATATCATCAGCAGATATGCCTTCACCGAAAATTACGCTGTCAATACTTGATGCAGAGGAATCTTCAAAAATCGTATCATTTCCGTCTCCGAGATTGAAGATGTATGTGTCGTTACCGCCTTCCTCGTAAATAATATCATTTCCCTTGCCGCCATGAATTATATCATCTCCATAACCGCTGTTAATGGTATCATTTCCATCTTCACCGTAAATTATGTCATTTCCATAGCTTCCATTAATATTATCATCACCTGAACCAGCATATACTATATCATCACCTGAACCAGTGTTGATCGTATCGTTGCCAGCACCGCCGTAGATGATATCATTGCCTGCACCTGTGCTGATACTGTCATTTCCGTCTTCTGCCCAGATGATATCCTGTGTGCTGGTGTCGTTCAGTGTATCGTCTCCATCTGTACCAAGTGCAAAATTGCCGTTAACCATTGCACTGATCTCGGCAGCGTAATCAGGGTAATGTGAAATAAAGGAATTGAGATGAGCTGTTCCATAAGTTGTATCGTAAGTTTTTACATAGATACCTATATTGTATAACATCTCATGTACATCTATATCAAGTGAAATGTAGTGATCTAAAACTTCTTCAACAGAAGTGAGATCAAGAACGATCTCTCCGTTTTCGTTCGGTTCTTCCTCTATCATTTCCAGATAATCAGCCACGCCCAGCACTTTATTCATGAGATTGAAATATGTTCTGTCAAAGTCAGTAAAGAGTTGATTCAGAATAGATACTGCTGTGGAGTTTGGTGTAGTGCTACCGTTCACACCGGTAAAGGAATCAACGCCCATAATCGTTTCAAGAACGTGAAGGTTTCTTGCATCAATTGCACCGCCTCTGGAATTCACAGTAATATCTTTTGAGCCAGTAATGAAGTAGAGAATCTTTCTGGAAATAATACGTTTTTCAATAAAGCTGTCTGTATTCTTAAAGGAATCTACTAATGTCTGAAGTTCGCCGCTTCCATCATGCTCCAGAGCATAGGAAAGACTGTGCATATTACCAAATGATGTTAGATCGTTTTCCACATTGTTTACAGTGATTTCCTGAGTGTCGGCTCCATCAATCTCAAACCAGTGTTCCTGAATATTGCGAACACCGTCCTCGAAAATCACTGAACCAGTTTTAATAAACTCAACTTCATCATCATCCGGATCAGGATCATCCGTGGGAAGTACGATCGATGTAATCCCCAACTCTGCTAAGGTTTTGATTTCATTATCAGCGGAGAAACCGTCTCTCACAGAGTCAATCCACACACGAAGATCAGTAAATCTTGAATCATTTGCATCGATTATTCCATTACCATCTTCATCAAGATCAGCAAGTGCTTCAAATCCATCAGATGATGTACGTCCATCGCTCATGATTACATGATCACTGAACAGTTCGCCGCCATCATCAATGATATCATTGCCGTTTCTGTCCAAAGCAAGGAATCCGTCTTCTCCATCAGTCCATGCTGTCTTTTCAGCAAAGCCGTTCTTGTCAATGTCAAAGTGAACGCCTGCTTCCACTGTAGACAAATTAATGCCAGATGTTCCGAGGTCAATTACAAGCGGATCTCTCGGAGGCTGTGCCGCTGTTGCTGAACTATATCTGTTACTGTTGCTGCTTCCGTTATCGTCATGCTGTTTTTCCCAATGACCGCCGTATCTGACAACCAAATTATTGCCTTCTATCTTGGAGAAAGAAAGTACACCTTCATTATCTTCAATAGTATAATAATCAGAGTTATCTTCAAATTTATACTTGAAATTATCAGCAGAGTTCTTATAATCAATAATTTTTAGGGTATCATTTGTAGATGTAATAGTGATAAGCAGATTTTGATGATTTGTGCCCGTGTAAGCAATTGAGATGTCGGACATATCAACGCCATCAAAGACAATAGTATTTGAACCATACTTATCATAAATAATGTCATTGCCGCCTGATTTATAGAAATGATATGTATCTGAATTATCTCCTCCATAGAGAGAATCATCATTAAAACCACCGTTAAGAGTATCGTTGCCTTCTCTTCCCCTTAAAGTGTCATTATCACCATTTCCGTATAAAGTATCATCACCAATACCACCGTCTATAGTATCTCTGCCGCCATCACCATAAAGAGTATCACTACCTTCATCGCCATAAATCCAGTCGTTTTTTTCTCCCCCGTGGATTTCATCAACATCATCGCCGCCATGTATCTTGTCCTCGCCATCGCCAGCATAAATTGTATCATCGCCAGCTCCGCCGAAAATTTCATCTACACTTGTGCCTCCATATATATAATCTATACCTTCTCCACCGTAAATATAGTTGTGACCGCTGGCAACAGATATATAGTCGTCACCTGAATCGCCATATAATTCGTCATTACCGTTACCGGCAATTATAGTATCATTTCCTTCTCCACCGAGTATTATACTGCTTTCATTTCCAGTATAAACCAAATCATCACCTTTGCCAGTATAGAGAACTGTATCAGATGAATAATCTGAAATAACATTATTACCGGAATCCTCTATTCTCCATGAACGACCATTTTTTGCAGGCAATTCTTTAACCGTATTATGTATTACCGTATTTATATAATTCTTTATAAATCCATTGAGCAGTGTATTATTTGAATAACTGTTAATTGTATGTTCCGGATCATTTAAATAATCTTTGACAAATTCATTCACAGTATTATAGTTTGAATTGCTTAACAAAGTCGGATATTTATTAAAAAATGAGACGAGCTTATTGGTACAAATATTCTTAAAATCTTCTTTGTTCTTTTCATTTGCTGAAATATAATCAGAGTAATAAATATTTAGAAGATCATTATCCTGAGCTTTTAATACTGCATATGATTTTTGCAATTCTGACCAAATGGAATCAAAATTTTGCTTTATCATATTGATAACATTTTCATAAGAATCTATTATATCATCTAATTTTTTATTTGCTTTATCGAATGCAACGTCGTCTATAAGCTTTGATATGGTAGGTTTAGTAAGTTCCTCCAAAAAATGTATTGCCTTATCTTTTAAACTTACCGGTTTATCAATATCATCAACTTTATTTATTATATTGTTTATTATATAATCCATGGCATCTTTTTCTATTTCATCCCATGAAAATAGGTCATCAAGAACTATATTGTTTGATCCAGATGATACGTCTTCTAATATACTGTCATTTTTTTCTGTGTCTAATAAATCATATACAATATATTTTATTTTCTCGTTATCGTCCAAATCTACAGATTGTTTTAACAAATAAAACACCCAATTTATTGATGTTTCTATGGAATCTTCCAATCCAAGACTATAACTAAAATCATTCATCAAGCCTATAACATAATAAAAATCAAGTCCGTTTTTATTGACGTAATAGAATAAATTAGCCAATAGCTCAGATAAATGAGGAATATCACTAAAAAGCGAATCAATCAATTCTTCATTTTTTTTATCAACAGCTAATGGTAGCAACTTTTCAACATACTGTAGCAGCTCGGTGCTTCCGTGTGAAACAATCTGGTTCGCTAAACTTTTAAGTGTAGTGACATTTGGTTTCTCATTTTCAAGCTCAAAAACAGGTGAACCATCCTCACTCTGAATTGGGGTTCCAATTCCGTAACGCTTCAAGAAGTTTATTAAAGTATAAAACGCATCTGTATGGCTTTCATCATCCTCATAGAGGCTATTGTAGCTATATGAACATAAATCATACATATATTCTTGTTCAGCATTCATTTTACTAAACTCAAGGTTCTGT
>JAAYYM010000758.1 GCA_012515365.1 Clostridia bacterium | reverse complement strand
CAGCCGTGTGGAACGTACGGCGGCATCCTGATCCTGGACGAATTGGGAGATGATCCTGACATCATCCGGCTCGCTTCCAGTATAACACGTTTACCAGGGAAGAGAAAAAGGTTCGCTGCCCGCCCTCAAAATGATTTATGATAGCGGATGAATTCGAATCGAGCGTTTCGGACGGATAACCGCGGATGGAACGGATAGACCCCGGAGCCGGACCGGGGCATCACCTGACCGGAAGAGGAGGATCGGCAAACCATGAGTAGAATCATGTTATGGTCATTGATCTTCAGCCTGGGAGCACTCCTGCTCCTTCCCGTTCAGACGCTGGGGCAGACCGGGAAGACGATCCAGCTCCCGAGCCCCCGCATGGAGGCAGGCAGGCCTCTCATGCAGGCACTGAAGGACAGGAAATCCACCCGGGCTTTCACCAGGGAACAACTGCCGCTCCAGACACTTTCCGACATGCTCTGGGCGGCGTTCGGCATCAACCGGCCGGAAACCGGCGGCCGCACCGCGCCGTCCGCGCTGAACCGGCAGGAAATCGACGTCTATGTGGCCACTTCCGACGGGATTTACCTGTATGATCCAAAAGCACACGTTCTGAACGTGGTTGTCCCGGGGGATCATCGCAGGGTCAGGGGCAGGCAGTCGTTCGTGGAAGACGCTCCCATAAACCTCATCTACGTAGCGGACTATTCGAAGATGACGGGCAGTCCGCAGGAGGAAAAGGACCTCTACGCGGCAGCCGACACAGGGTTCATCAGCCAGAACGTGTACCTCTTCTGTGCATCGGAAGGACTTGCCACGGTCGTTCGAGGGTCCATCGACAGGCCGGCACTGACCAGGGTCATGAAGCTGCGCCCTCACCAGAAGATCATCCTGGCCCAGACAGTGGGGTACCCGACAAAGTAGCACCGGCGGGGAGGCGAAAGCATCCCCGCCGGCTTGCGGTTTGTCCGCGAATCCAGGTGGAAAACTTTGACTTTGCAGGCGTGAAAGGATATGTTTGACGCAAGTTGAATAATCTACCGGAAGGCAATACACGCCATCCCGATCCATTGAACCCGACAATCGCCGGTAAACCTCGGAAGAAGTCCTTGCACAGGCCGCCTTGAAGAAAATCCGCTAAAAGTCGATTTTGGAACAATCGAAGCGTATCCGTTTCCGCGAAGTTCCAGGAAGATGTCGTGGGAGTTTGCATGAAAAATTCCGCCGCGGGCATCCTTTCGCCGGCCGAAGCTGCGACCCGTGCGATTCCAGTGGATATGGACCGGCAATGATCGAGGATCAAGTTTTGAACCGTTATCATACCAAAGAAGTGCAAAAACGCAGGACCTTCGGCATCATCAGTCATCCCGACGCAGGAAAGACCACGCTTACCGAAAAACTTCTTCTGTTCGGAGGCGCCATTCAGCTGGCGGGAGCTGTAAAGGCGCGGAAAGCCTCCCGCCATGCCACGAGCGACTGGATGGCGATCGAAAAGGAGCGCGGCATATCCGTCACCACTTCGGTGATGAAGTTCGAATACCGGGACTTCGAAATAAACCTGCTCGATACCCCGGGGCACCAGGACTT
>JAAYYM010000775.1 GCA_012515365.1 Clostridia bacterium | reverse complement strand
GCGTGCTGGCGGCCGCAGGCTGTTGTCCGGACGTGATCGCCGCTCAGCGGGGCCCGGTGTCTTCGAAGCCGTCGGCGAAGATCGTGTCGTCATCCGCGGCTGCCCAGGCAACGATCACGCCACTTCCCCATTCGACCTGGTTGTTGCCCTGCGGATGCAGGCCGGCAATGGCGACCACGTCGCCGTTGTCGTTGATGTCCGGCGCGCCACCGAAGATCGGCGAGCAATCATGCTGGCCGAGCTGGCCGGTGCCGAGATCGGTCTTGATCACATCGCCCTTGCCGATCACCCGCAGCAGCGACGTGCCGTCACCGACGTAGACCGCCTGTCCGCCGGCGTCGACGGCGCGGAAGGCGACCAGGCCGTTGTTGTTGATCGCCGGTGCGAAGAAGTCGATGCCGGTGATCGGTCCGTCACCGATGCGCGCGATTTCGGTGGCACCATCGTCGTCGAAACGATACACGGCGCGCACGTTGCCGGCCGACAGTCGTGCCACGACCGCCACGGCGCCGTGGTCGTTGACGTCCAGACCGTTGTCGAAGGCGTTGAATGGCGATGTCGGGTCCAGGCCGACATCGGCGACCACCCGTTCGCTACTGCCATCGGCGGCGAACAAGCGGATCTCGGCCTTGCTGAAATCGCTGCCGGTGCCGGTGTTGACCTTGCCGGCAATCACCCGCTGGTTGTTCATCGCCGGCGAGTACAGGTAGTTGTGCTCGCTCGACGGGTCCAGGTTGTTGTCATACAGGTGCGCGACCGAGTCCGGCGGCGAGGCGAAGGCGACGGTGGATGCGAAGCCGCGGCTGCCGCCGAACATGCCCTGGTAGCCGAGCACATCGCCGTCGCCGAGCGAGACGTTGCTCAGGCTGTTGGGTGTCAGCGGCAGCAGGTTGACCGGCGTCGACTGCGCACTGCCGGGATCGTAGAGCCACATCGTGTAGGCGCTGCCGCCCTGGTGGATGATGTAGGCAACCTTGCCGGCATTGTTGATGGCCACGGCGGTGCCGATGCTGTCGTTCGGCGGATCATGCCGGCGGACGATCTCACCGATGCCGTTGCGGCCCAGCCAGATGCCGGCACCGGTATCGGTGGGATCGCCCGGCGTGGTCACCACCTGCACCGGGAAGGCCACGTCGCCATCGTTGTTGATCACCGCAGAGACGCTGTTGAACGATGAGCCCGGCGGCAGGTTGAATCCGTTGTCGTTGACCAGCAGGTTGCTGCGCGCCTGCAGCTGGAAGGCGTCGTAAGCGGGAACCTGCGCAAGCGCGGGCGCGGCGGCCAGCAACAGGGCGAGCGTCAGTGTTGTCGGACGGAGGATGGTCGTGTTCACGTTGCACCTCGACGGCGGTGGGATTGGCCGCAGTGTATCGCCCGGTGTGTTGATGTCTTGTTTGACGCCGCTCGACCGTGATGCCTCGATCAATTCAGGCGTGACGGGGGCCACAATGCGGTTGCGCAACGTCCCGTCGTCACGATTCATTTATGTATACTGGCAAAGACTACAACGCGGAGACTGTATGCGCATCGTCTTCTTCATCGCGACACTTCTGCTTGCCGTGCCGGCCATGGCGGGCTCCTTCGAGGGCTGGAAGCAGGCATCGGTCGATGTCGACGCCGACGGCCGG
>JAAYYM010000738.1 GCA_012515365.1 Clostridia bacterium | reverse complement strand
TAGCTGGTCACATTACATCAAATGTCAGGGAACTTGAAGGAACACTGATCAAATTAATTGCATCGTCATCTTTTACAGGAAGAGACATTACAATTGATGTTGCCCGGGAACTCCTGGGTGATGCATTATCCCGAAAGGACGAACGGGTTTCTGTAAAATTTATACAACAAAAAGTAGCAGAAGTGTTCCAGATCAGCCCAAACCAACTCTCAGCGCACACCAGGAAACGTGATGTGGTACTCCCCCGTTCAGTAGCAATGTATCTGTGTAAAAAATGGACTAAACAATCATTAAGGACAATCGGACTCGATTTTGGTGGCCGTGATTATTCAACAGTAATACACTGTTTTAAAAAGATAGAATCAGAAATGGAACACGATCAGGAATTGCAGAAAATAATAGAAACCTTAGAGGATCAGATTCGCCCGCTGATAGGTTGATCTCACTTCAAAGAAATCAGTTTTTTTTATCAAAAGCTGAAACCGCAGATTCTATCGACTCATAAATCTCAAGCTTCTTTATCAGATTGGTTATCTGTAAAAGGTTATGAACCAGCTTGTTGATAGAGACTATTTTCAAATCTCCACCCAATGGTGCGACTTTCCCCTTAGTATTTATTATGACAGATAAGCAGAGACTACTGATATAGACAGTTGCAGCAAGGTTAATTACAATATTAACCGAACCTTTTTCGATAAGATCGTTGAGTCTGTTACGGAAAAGTCCCACGTTTTCCTGTAATATATTACCATCAACTATTACTTCAGCATAGTTCTCATATTCACGAACCTTAATTTTCATTGTTACCACCGTTTATTTATTAATTTTTTTGATAATTTATTCCAAGCACCGTTAAAAATACATCCACAATTTCTGATGAGAATTGTTTATTTTTTCCTGCAATCAGTTCCTGCACAGCTTTTTTTCTTGTAAGTTTTCGCTTATAGGTACGACCACAGATCATCGAATCAAATGCATCCGCAACAGCAATTATTTTTGATCCTATTGGTATCTCGCGTCCTCTGAGCCCATGTGGATACCCGGACCCGTCGATCCGTTCATGATGGTGCAGAATCAGAGGAAGTTCTTTTTCAAGGAATTTGAGTTCACGCAGGATTTCAACACCTATCTGTGGATGTTTTTTAAGAATATCCATCTCACTTTGAGTAAGAGGACCTTTTTTTGTCAGGATCTCATTTCGAATACTGATTTTGCCAATATCATGCAACAATGCGGCATTTCTAATGATATCAATATCAACATCATTCAATTTGAGCGCTTTGGCGATTAAAAAAGAATACTTTGCAACATTTTTTGAATGTTCTTTGGCATACGGATCTTTGGCATCAACAGCTCTGATAAGCGCATTTGTTGATTCCACATATGTCCTGTGCATTTTTTTTGAGAGTTCTTCAAATTTCAGGGTTAATTCCCGAATTCCACGCTTATCTAAAATTTTTTCATCATTGCAATTATGCTCTTTCCACAGCCGTATAAGGTTTCGTCCATCTTTTTTTGCCTGATACATTGCGGTATCAGCGCGTTCTATAAGTTCCTGTTTATTTTTAATGTCACTCTGGTATTCCGCAATACCTATACTGACTGTTACCTTGATATTTTTTTTCTGCAGATGAAACTCATTTTCTTCAATTACAGTATGCAATTTGGTTGCAAACTTGAGCGCATCATCAGCGCAAAGATTTGAGATAATAAGAAATTCCTCTCCTCCGTATCGCCCACAGATATCAACATCCCGTGAATTAGATTTTAAGACCTGAGCAATCTGCCTGAGTACATGATCCCCAAACTGATGCCCATATACATCGTTTATGTTTTTAAAGTGATCTATATCGATAAGCATACAGGAGAGTTTTCCACCGTATCGACTAACCCGTTTCATTTCAAAATCGAATCGTTCCTGCAGGAAACGATGATTAAAAAGTCCGGTAAGACCATCGGTGATAGATAACTGGGTCAGTTCCCTGTTTTTGCGGTCCAGCTCATCCATTAGAATTTTTTCAGATGCAAGTGCAAATCTAAGTTCCTCCAGTGTATTTTGTAAACTATCTTCATACTTTTTACGGTCTGTAATATCAGTTTGCAACCCGCAGATTCTAACCGGCCTTTTACGATTATCACGAATCAGTGTACCACGCAAAAACAACCATCTGAATCGCCCATTTCTCAACTTTATTCTATATTCGCACAGAAAATGTGCACACTTTCCACTCAGATGATTTTGCAATGATGTCTTGAACTGAGGTACATCAAAGGAATAAATTCTTTTAATCCATTCCTCAGGTTTACATACCAATGCAGTACCTTTGAATCCCAGCATTTCCTTCCAACGATTACAAAATGAAATAGTATCTGATTTCAGATCCCAATCCCAAACACCATCATTACTTCCAGTAACCGCAACTTCAAACGACAATTTTGATGCATTCAAGGGTACTGAATCAGATCTTTTTTTACGTATCGTTTTTTTAATATTA
>JAAYYM010000737.1 GCA_012515365.1 Clostridia bacterium | reverse complement strand
CTTTGACTGATCTGAAACAGGATGTTAAGCCTACAGATCTGGCAGCAGAGCTCAGCATTGATGTTGAGAATCAAAAGGCTGTGGATACAGATGATGTTTTACAGGTCTATATTAAGTGTAAGGATTCAGAGTTCGCGGTACGTAATCACAAGTTGTGTGCTTTTAAACGCATTCATGTTGAGAAGAACGGAAAGAAGACCATTTCACTGGAGATCAAGGCAGATGCTTTTATGAATGTGAACGAAAAGGGAAAGCGTGTGCTGGATGGTAAAGACTATGTACTGTATGTTGGATTTAGCCAGCCGGATGCGGTTAGTGTCGCACTAACAGGACATCAGCCATTTGAAATTCCTGTCAAAATAGAAGCATTGACAAAATAGTAATGGTATAGTACTCTTTTACTATATTGTTTAGTCATTAAACTAAAAGGTCTGTTTTAGAAAGGATGAAAAAAATGCTATATATCGGAGTTGATTTAGGTACCTCAGCCGTTAAACTTTTATTAATGGATGCTGATGGAAGTATTAAGAATATTGTTTCAAAGGAATACCCACTGGATTTCCCATTTCCCGGATGGTCAGAACAAAAACCTGAGGACTGGTGGACACAGACTGTAGCTGGACTGAAAGAGCTGACAGCAAACTGTGATAAAACGCAAATTGGCGGTATCAGCTTTGGTGGTCAGATGCATGGACTTGTTGTACTTGATGAAAATGATCAGGTAATCCGTCCGGCGATTTTGTGGAATGATGGACGTACAGGAAAAGAAACCGACTATCTGAATCAGGTGATCGGAAAGGATAAACTGTCAGAATATACAGCTAACATTGCGTTTGCCGGATTTACTGCGCCTAAGATTCTTTGGATGAAGGAAAATGAACCGGAGAATTTTAAAAAGATCAAAAAGATCATGCTTCCTAAGGATTACATAGCATATAAGCTTTCGGGTGTACATTGTACAGATGTATCTGATGCATCCGGTATGTTGTTATTTGATGTTAAGAATAAAAAATGGTCTAAAGAAATGATGGATATTTGCGGCATTACAGAAGATCAGCTTGCAAAGATTTTTGAAAGCTATGATGTTGTCGGTAACATTTTGCCGGAAGTAGCTTCTGAATTAGGCTTTACAAACAATGTTAAAATCGTAGCAGGTGCAGGTGATAACGCCGCAGCTGCTGTGGGAACCGGCACTGTGGGAGATGGAATGTGCAACATCTCACTGGGAACCAGTGGTACCATCTTTATTTCAAGCAAAAAATTCTGTGTGGATGAGAACAATGCGCTGCATGCATTTGCACATGCAGACGGAAGCTATCATTTGATGGGATGTATGTTAAGTGCAGCTTCCTGTAACAAATGGTGGATGGAAGATATTCTGGATACAAAAGAATTTGCAAAGGAACAGGCTGACATCACAAAGCTAGGAGAAAACCATGTGTTCTTTTTACCTTATTTGATGGGCGAGCGTTCTCCACACAATAATCCTGACGCACGTGCCATGTTCATCGGTATGTCGATGGATACGACCAGAGCAGATATGACACAGGCAGTTTTAGAGGGCGTAGCTTTTGGAATCAGAGATTCCTTTGAAGTAGCAAAATCTCTTGGAATCAAGATTGATAAAACAAAAATCTGTGGTGGTGGAGCAAAGAGTCCACTTTGGAAGAAAATCATGGCCAATGTTCTTGGTATTCGTGTAGAAGTCATCGAATCCGAAGAAGGACCGGGATATGGCGGAGCAATGCTTGCAGCAGTAGCATGTAACGAATATGCAAGTGTAGAAGATGCCGCAGCCAAACTAGTTAAGGTCGTAGGTGCTGTAGAGCCTGAACCGGAATTGGTGGCAAAATACGAAGAAAGATATCAGGAATTTAAAAAGATTTATCCGACTGTGAAAGTATTGTACTAAGATATCGTTTGAATAAACAAAGGAACGGCCTGTGTGACCGTTCCTTTTTATTCTGTCTTTAAGGACAGGGAATGTATTCCTAAGAAATGTTTGATGCAGACGCATACACCGCCGAGGAGAATGGAGGAGTCTTGCAATCCGGATGGTACGAGGATGCAGTGATTGCTCATTCTGTTTGAAAGGGATGCCTGGATCTTTGGGATGACATCGGGCAGATTCATGGTAAAGACGCTGTTGATCACAATGACTTCCGGATTAAATGTATTAAGAAGGTTATTGATTCCGACGGACATATAGCGGATGAACTGACCAATCATGTCGACAGCAGCCGGTTCCTTTTCCAGATATCGTTGTATGAAAAAGTCGATGTCAATGCTCGTCAGTCCTACTTTGGAAGCGTAGTCATTTAGTATGGCACGTTCAGATGCATATTGTTCCAGACAGCCTTTGTTGCCGCAAGGACATGGACGACCGCCTACGACTACGATCGAATGACCAAATTCACCGGCGTTTCCATTGTATCCTGTGTATAGCTTGTCATCTATGATAATGCCGATACCCAGACCAGAGTGAACACTGATACCGATGATATCGGAACTGTTATAGCAAAAAGCTTTTTCGCTGATAATTGAGAGATTTGCCTCGTTTTCTAACAGTACAGGTATTTTGAAATGTTCTTCAAGTATCTTAGAAAATGGGAGATTTTCATAGGCATAGTACGGTGTAAAGGTAGCTTGATTTTCATGTACGACACCATGAATTCCGATGCAGATTTCTACAACACCGAAAATGGTTTTTTCAAGAGCTTCAATCGTCTGCGTGATGATGTTTTTTAGTCCATCAATAATGGTATCAGCATCATACTCGTTTGGATATTGTTTGAGTGAGCAGTTTGTCGCATGCAGATCTGATGATAACACATAGATATATTCCACGCCTAGATCGATAGAGAGGATATGACCGCTGTTAGCACAGAAATTTAATAGAATCGGTTTGCGCCCAAGAGAGGTGTCATCACTTCCGATTTCTTCCACTAGATGTTTTTCGATTAAATCGTTAACGATTGTCGATATGGTCGCTTTTGTTAATCCTAGAGTTGAGGCAATGGATGCTCTGGATATCGGCCCATGATTGATAATGGTTTCTAATACGAGCCGTGAATTGATATCTCGTATCAGTTCTTTGCTTCCGGTTATCATTTGAAGTTCCTCCATTTTCTTGATAATAATAGTATATTACAATTAGTTTAATAAGTAAACTTATTAATCCGGATTCGACAGATACTAGCCAATAACTCTACGATTTGATACAATAAAATGACTGATTACAGGAGGTACTGTATGAACTGGAAAGAATTATTATGTGATGAGAGAATCAGAAGTTACAAACGTACAACAGGACAATCAAATGATATGCGTACAGAGTATGAAAAAGACTATCATCGTATTATCGGAAGTGCTTCTTTTCGAAGACTTCAGGATAAAACGCAGGTATTTCCACTTGATAAAAGTGATTTTGTCAGAACCAGACTGACACATTCTCTGGAGGTTTCTTCATTTGGAAAATCACTAGGTCAGAGTGTCTGTGAAAAAATCTGTTCGGAACATCTGGACGACACTTTTTGCCCTTCGTATAAGCAGGATATCTGCGATATTCTTCAATGTGCCGGACTTTTACATGATATCGGAAATCCGCCATTCGGACATTTTGGTGAGGATGCGATCAGAACCTGGTTTGAAAGCCATATACCGGTTATGACCTACAAAGGACGGCCACTTTATGAGTGTCTGAGTGAGCAGATGCGAGAAGACTTTTATCATTTTGAAGGTAATACGCAGGCATTGCGTGTCGTGACACGACTTCATTTTCTGGTTGACGAGCACGGTATGAATCTCACCAAAGCGTTGCTTGGAACCATTATTAAGTATCCTGTTTCATCACTTGGTATTAATAAAAAGAGCGGAAATATCAAGGATAAAAAAATGGGTTATTACTATGCGGATCGTGAGATTTTCAATGAGATTCAGAGCGCACTTCATACAAATCAAAATCGCCATCCACTAACGTATCTGCTGGAGGCAGCAGACGATATTGCATATAAAACAGCAGATATAGAAGATGCTGCGAAAAAGGACTGTATTTCTTATCATGAATTACTGGATGAATTACAGGACCGGGGGAAGAAGCTGCCAGATGAACATGAATATCACAGGTTGGTTGAGGCTCTGAAGCATCAATATGAACGAGGAAAAGAAAAACAATATGATGATCCGGGCATGTATGCAGTTCAAAACTGGGTTGTACGAGTACAAAGCGTGCTTCTTGGCTGTGCGGCAGATTCTTTTGTTGACCGTTACAAAGAAATCATGGAAGGAACCTGTAGGACTGATTTGTTTACAGGAACAAAATGCGAGGAGTTTATGATTGCATTAGGTGATATTGCATATCATTATGCATTTATATCAAAACCAATCATCACATTAGAGATAGCAGCAAGTGCCATTTTTGATTTTCTGCTCAACAGGTTTGTAGGCGCAGTATTATATTATGACACCGATGAGCAAGATCGGATGACACCGCTTGATCGGAAAATTCTTACGTTAATATCGGATAATTATAAAAGAATTTATCATACAGAAGCAGAAGGTAAGGATGAATACGAAAAGCTGTATCTGCGCCTGCTGCTTGCCACAGATGTAGTATGCGGGATGACCGATGGATATGCAAAGGATCTTTACCAGCAGTTAAACGGAATCGTTTCATAAAATGTTTGTGAAATAAAAAGAAACATCTTGACCATTATAGCAACAAGTGGTAGCATATAACTATAATTAGTTTAATGAATAAACAAAATCAAAAAAATGTTTGTTTATGTGGTTGAAAGGAGCGATATTTTGAAAATTTTAAATGTTAATGACCCATCATTTCGTAAATATGGAAAAGTAATCAAAGGCATTGATTTTTCTAATATGATTGCTAAAATGGCTGACACACCACTTCCTGATGATGTTGTTTATGTAGCATCTGTACCTGAACTGGAAGCATGTCCGGAAATTACGGCGGTATCAAACAGTCTTTATGGAGGAATGCCTGTTCAGGCAGGATACTGCAATGGTAATAATCATTTATTAAATGCAGTGGAATATCATAGAGATTCTGAAATAAACATAGCAGTAACAGATGCAGTTATGATCTGGGGAAGTCAGCAGGACATTACAGATGATTATCAGTATGATACATCAAAAATGGAAGCATTTTTCCTTCCGGCAGGCACAGCAGTAGAATGTTATGCGACAACTCTTCATTACGCTCCATGTAATGCAGACGGAAAGAAGTTTAAGGTGATTGTTGTTTTACCTAAGGGAACAAATACAGATATAGATTTTGATAAAACAAACAATCCGGAAGATAAGCTTTTATTTGCGAGAAACAAATGGCTGATCGGTCACAGTGACGCTAAGATCGATGGAGCATTTAACGGCCTTGTCGGAGAAAACTTAAGTGTTTAAAGAAACCATAAAATTAAAGGATGTTCTGTAAAAGGACAAAATAAGGAGGACAAAATGAATAATATTCCTAAAGTAAAAATTGGTATCGTTGCTGTCAGCAGAGACTGTTTCCCAGAATCTCTTTCAGTTAACAGAAGAAAAGCGCTTGTAGCAGCTTACACAAAAAAATATGATGCAGCAGATATTTATGAATGTCCAGTATGTATCGTAGAGAGCGAAATCCATATGGTTCAGGCTCTTGAAGACGTTAAGAAAGCTGAATGTAATGCATTGGTTGTATATCTTGGAAACTTCGGACCTGAGATTTCTGAGACGTTACTTGCAAAACATTTTGATGGACCAACGATGTTTGTTGCAGCAGCAGAAGAATCACAGAACGACCTTGTAGGCGGACGTGGAGATGCTTACTGTGGAATGCTTAATGCAAGCTACAACTTAAAACTTCGTAACATCAAAGCATACATCCCTGAGTATCCTGTAGGCGATGCAGATGCATGTGCAGATATGATCAATGAGTTCCTTCCAATCGCACGCGCTGTTGTTGGTTTGAGAGATTTAAAGATTATCAGCTTTGGTCCAAGACCTCTTAACTTCCTCGCATGTAATGCACCAATTAAACAGCTTTACAACTTAGGCGTTGAAATTGAAGAAAACTCAGAACTTGATTTATTTGAAGCATTTAATAAACATAATAACGATCCAAGAATCCCGGATGTTGTAAAAGACATGGAAGCAGAACTTGGTGCAGGAAACATGAAGCCAGAAGTACTTCCTAAGCTTGCTCAGTATGAAATTACTTTACTTGACTGGGTTAAAGAGCACAAAGGATACAGAAAATATGTTGCGATCGCAGGAAAATGCTGGCCGGCATTCCAGACACAGTTCGGATTCGTTCCTTGCTATGTTAACAGCCGTCTGACAGGACAGGGCATCCCTGTATCATGTGAAGTTGATATCTACGGAGCACTGAGTGAATTCATCGGAACATGCGTATCACAGGATGTTGTTACATTACTTGATATCAACAATTCAGTACCTTCAGATATGTATGAAGAGTCAATCAAAGGCAAATTTGATTATACATTGAATGATACATTCATGGGATTCCATTGCGGAAATACATGCTCAAAGAAACTTGCAGCATGCTCAATGAAATATCAGATGATCATGGCAAGAAATCTTCCGGAAGAAGTTACACAGGGAACATTGGAAGGAGATATCGTACCTGGAGATATCACATTCTTCAGACTTCAGAGCACAGCTGATACAAAATTACGTGGATACATTGCACACGGTGAAGTGCTTCCTGTTGCTACAAGATCATTTGGTGGTATTGGTGTATTCGCTATTCCTGAAATGGGAAGATTCTATCGTCATGTATTGATCGAAGGAAACTATCCTCATCACGGAGCAGTTGCATTTGGACATTATGGAAAGGCACTTTATGAAGTATTTAAATACATTGGTGTTGAAGTTGATGAAATTGGTTTCAATCAGCCAAGTGGAATGCTTTATAAGACAGAGAATCCATTTTGCTAATCAAATAGTTAATTAATCATTTTTCTCATAGGCGCTCGTATTCCTGTAAAGGATGCGGGCGCTTCCTCTGTCAGATGATTGTAAGTTCATAAAAAGTAATGTATAATCTTTATGATTGGAGGTTACTAAATGGCTGAATATATAAAACTAAAAGACATTATGAATCAGTTTTCATTTCAAAAGGGTGATGGAATTTTTCTCACTTCTGATGTGAAACAATTATTATATAGCTGTATTGAGCATGATGACGATACAGATCTGAATGTGTTACTCGACAGTCTGATTGAAATCATAGGTGAAGAGGGTACCATTGTGATCCCGACCTTTAACTGGGATTTTTGTAAAGGAATTGATTTTGATTATGCTAAAACACCGTGTAAAACCGGATCTATTGGGAAGATTGCTTTAAAAAGGAGTGATTTTAAGAGGACGAAACATCCGATTTATTCCTTTGCAGTCTGGGGAAAAGGACAGGAGGAATTATGTGCAATGGATAATAAAAGTTCCTTTGGTGCAGATTCTCCATTTACTTATGTGACAAAGCATCATTTTAAAAATCTGCTGATTGACAAAGATTGTCAGCATTCGTTTGTTTATGTTCATTATGTAGAGGAGCAGGTAGGGATTACTTATCGTTATATAAAAGATTTTACGGCTAATTATACCGATGAAAATCGTGTCACGCAAAAGCGTACTTATTCTATGAATGTAAGGGATCTTTCAAAGGATGTATTTATCACGATCTATCCTCTTGAGGAAGATTTTATCAAGGCAGGGGTGTCGAAACGTTATGTAATCAATGAGATCGGCTATAAAGTGATCGATTTAGCAGGAGCTTATCCGATTATTGCGGATGATGTGAAGAACAACAGAAGCAGAAAGATCAGCACCTATATCGGACAGGAGGACTAGAATGGGACAAGAAGGAAGAGACATGTATGAGCTTGCTAAAAGGATCTTTCCGATATGCAGGAGTATTACCGGAGATGGTGTGAGAGAGACTTTTCGGATACTGAGGGAGCAATGTCCCGAAATAAAGCTCTTTGAGATTCCAAGCGGAACACAGGTGTTTGACTGGACGATACCAAAGGAATGGAATATAAGGAGTGGCTATCTAGAAGATGAAGCAGGTAGTCGAATTGTTGATTTTGCATGGAACAATCTTCATATCTTAGGATATTCGACACCTGTTGATACATGGATGGAGCTGCCTGAATTATCTGAGCATCTATATACACTTAAGGATCAGCCGGATCTGATTCCATATACAACTTCTTATTACAAAGAACGGTTTGGCTTTTGCATGTCCCAAAATCAAAAGGATGCACTGAAACCCGGTAAATATCATGCTGTAATAGATTCTGAGCTTAAGGATGGTAGCCTGACCTATGGTGAGCTGTTAATCCCGGGAGAAAGCAAGGAAGAGATCTTTCTTTCGACTTATATCTGTCACCCGTCTATGGCCAATAATGAATGCTCCGGACCGGTTTTGATGATTTCTCTTGCAAAGGAACTGCTTGCAATGAAGAAGCGGCATTATTCTTACCGTTTAATCTTTGTGCCAGAGACAATAGGAGCTATCACATATTTAAGCCGCAATCTGCCTTATATGAAGGAACATGTGATTGCTGGATTTAATCTAACCTGTGTCGGAGATGACAGGACTTATTCACTTGTTGAGTCACGTTACGCCGATACACTGGCGGATAAGGTTATGAAAAATATTCTAAGTTATCATGCACCTGATTATCAGAATTACTCTTATCTGCAGCGGGGTTCGGATGAACGACAGTATCAGGCGCCAGGTGTAGATCTTCCGCTTGTATGTTTTTGTCGTTCGAAATATCACGTATATCCGGAGTATCATACTTCCGCTGATAACATGGATCTGATTTCGGCAGAAGGCTTACAGGGTAGCTTTGATGTGATGAAAAAGGTGATTATGGCATTGGAACATAACCGCAAATATAAAATTACATGTTTGTGTGAGCCTCAGCTTGGCAAGCGTGGACTCGTGCCGACAATGAGTAATAAAGAGACTTATCAACAGACGCTTGCCCTAAAAGATATTGTAGCTTACGCTGACGGTACGAATGATTTGATTGATTTGAGCAATCTGATCCATGTGCCGACAGATCACATTATCCCTATTCTTGAAAAACTGATAGAGACAGGGCTGCTAACAGAAGCAGAATCATGACAAATATTGATATTTATGCTATAATCAAGGGAGAGTTCTCGCGCAATAGAGAAAGTTTTT
>JAAYYM010000736.1 GCA_012515365.1 Clostridia bacterium | reverse complement strand
CAATTGAAGACAGAGAGGTTCCACTTGCACAGCCGGTAGAGACGGATACAAACTGGATGTTATGGATTGCATGTATTCTTGGTGCTGCAGTCATTATTACGGGAACCACATATATAGGTATTAGAAGTCGACGTGCAAAGGCAGTTGATATTACCAAAGATATTACAAAAGATATTTCAAATGGTCATAAGAAAGAATAGTAAGAATATAATATATTGTAAGAATAACAGTAAAGAGTGAGCTTCAGCGAAAGCTTGCTTTTTGCGTTTGCTTGTTGGAATTACAACTATTTTCCAAAACACGTTGACTTTTACTTAAATTTTAAGTAACATAAGCACTAGGGAGATTTGGGAGGAGAATAAGTGTTTACCATTCATCTGTTGGGAAAATTTCAAATCACATATGATGGACTAATACTGGATAGTGACATGATACGATCAGAAATGATCGTTAAATTATTGTCATTCTTAGTTGTGCACAGAGATCGTTCTCTGACTGTAAATGAATTGGCGGATGTGCTATGGCAGGAGGATGAAACAGATAATCCGGCAGGAGCACTCAAGAATTTAATGTATCGACTCAGGACAATTCTAAAGAAGTATTTTGGTGACGGGGAGTTCATTGTGACAAGCAGGGGAGCATATGCTTGGAATTCACAATATGAGGTTACGGTAGATGCTGAGGAATTTGAGAAGTATTGTGATAGTGTTACGAAATTAAAAGATATTACAAAGAAGATATCCCATTATGAAAAAGCAATTGATTTATACCAAGGTGATTTTCTTGCAAAATATGCTTCTATTAATTGGATTGTTCCATTGACAACCTATTATCACTCTCTGTTTCTGTCAATCGTAAAAAAGCTTGCAAAGCTATACAGAGAGACAGGGCAATATGAGAAAATGGAAAAAACCTGTGCGTATGCCCTTCGTTATGACAATATCGATGAAAAACTGCATTGCTATTTAATAGAGTCATTTATCTATCAGAATAAATTGGAACTTGCAAATGAATATTATGAGCGGGCAGAAAAAATATTGTATGATACCTTGGGTGTGCGAGAGTCTGCAAAATTACGTGAAGTACATAATGGATTAATGCAGATGCAGAAATCGGCAGAAGCTGTTGAAATGAATGAAATAAATGAAGATATGGTAGAGGAAGAGCCGGAGGGAGCATTTATCTGCGGGTATCCGATATTTAGAGAGATATATCGATTAGAATCCAGAAGGATTGCAAGACTGGGTATTTCAGAATATGTTTTGCTCATTACCGTATGCATGAAAAAGCAGGCTAAGTCTGAGAATAATGAGCAATATAATAAATATCATATTAAGAAAGCCATGGAATGTCTTGGGAAAGCACTGAAGGAATCTCTCAGAATCGGTGATGTGGCGGCCAGATACAGTAACACACAATATATTGTCTTACTGCCGACGCTTGATTATGAAGACAGTGTGATGATTGCAGGCAGAATTGAAAATAATATGTATGATAAAATCAAAAATGCAAGAATCAGATTAAAAAGCGATATTTCGGAGGTAACAACAACAGAAGCATTTGGAAAATAGAAAAGTGGGTACAATATGGAAAATAAGAAGAAGCGATATCAATTAAATTCTATTCGTGTCTGCATTGACAGTTATGAAAACGGACTTGCCGGAAGAATTTACTCACCGCTATGTACAGAAGAAATTACATTTGAGGGAATACAGGAATTATTGTTAAAAGCAGATGAGATATTTGATCAGGTAGGATATCCACAAGCTTTTCATGAAAAAAGAACTTTTTGGGGTATGATTAAGAAAAAGACACCCTATGCCGGAATACCAAAGGCGGTTGTGGACGGAGATGAGATCCTTGAGAAAAAGGGTTTGCTCATTACCTATGATGTTATCATTAAAAGTAGAAGGAATGCCGGTTGGCAGGGTACCATATATAACGAGGGCGGAAAAAGGGTACATGATTTTCAAGGCGAACTGGAATTACTAAAATATTTATCAAACTAAGAAAGAAACTCAGAACATTCAGAGTTTCTTTTTTTATGTGACCAACGTGTGACTTTTGCTTGCTATAGTGATTAAGGAAAGTCGGAGTATGGGCTAATATCAGTTGTTAATCTGTAGTAGGAGGAATGAAATGAAGTTAAGAGTCATGAAGGGAATCATAGCATTTGCGCTCTGCACCTCAATGGTATTATCCAATATCAATTATATTGGTGCGTCTTTGAGTGAAAATGCAACTACTGATACAAATGAAATAACAATAGATAAGAATATAGATGAAAATACAGAGGGAAACACAGAAGAGAATAACGGACTGATTACAGGTGGAGCAGCAGCTGTGGTGGATAGTTCTGATACAACAACCATTTCGGAAAATATAGTTCCGCTTGCACCGACTATTACAACAAGCGGAAATGAGATTGAGGAAGAAGAGGTTATCACAGAAGATGTTGTTTTGGAAACTGAGGTAAACGGAATCAAGATTACATTATCCGGTTCTTCTCAAGCGATTCCGGAAGGTTCTAAACTGCAGGCAACCGAATTAGAACCTCAGACTGTTGAGACAGAGATTGTGGAAGAGGCTCTTGATCAAGAAGAAAAAGAGAAAAAAGTTAAAATACAGAAGTACAGAGCCTTTGATATCAAGATAATGAACGGAGACAGTGAAATTCAACCGGGTGAGAATGTTAAATTAGCATTTTCCGGTGATCTTCTTGTGCCGGAAGGAGAAGAAGTAATAGATGTATATCATGTAAATGATGCAGATGCAACCGTCACATCTGTAAAAGAAGAAGGCGGTAATGATGAAGTCATTGCAGTAACAGACAGTTTCTCGACCTATGTTTTGGTTATTAAAACTACGATAGAGGGAAAGACAACCGTAACCAGTAAGTATTATCTGAATCATAGTAACGGGTCAGCGACACAAATTAATCGACCGACAACAACAGAAATTTTTTTGGACGAGGATGATAGCGGGCAGTTTACGATTACCTGTGATAACGGAATAGATGATGTCAATGGAAATCAAGTTTATTTGTTGAAGGAAATTGTTATTAAAGAGGACAAAGTAAACGGAAAAACGATTAAAAGAATTCGTAATACAGAGGACAATGATATCAAAGTTATTGAAGAAAAGATAGATGCAACCAACGAGAAAATACTTGTTGAGT
>JAAYYM010000735.1 GCA_012515365.1 Clostridia bacterium | reverse complement strand
CTGAACTATCATTACTTTTTATATCATTGCTCTTGTCGGTGTTTGGAATACTATTTTCACATCCAACTAACGAAAATGTAAACACAAAGCAAAGAAGAATTGCTATAACAGTTTTCATTCAAGAAACCTCCGCATTAAATTCAAATTCTTATTCTTTTATCTTCTTTCCACAATGAGAGCAATACTCACCGTTATCTCGAAGCATTTTCCCACAATGTGGGCACTTATTTCCAAACGCTTTTATAAGGATACAGACAAACATAGTAAAGAAGCCTGCCGCACCAATATATGCCTCGACTATAAACTCGTAATTGTTATCCAGTAGCTTTATTCCTATAATCGCATGGGCAATCATGGTGATTACAAACGCAAACCACAGTATCCATGTTGCAACTCTCTTCATTGCAGTCTCCTCCATCAAGATTTATAGTTTCTTACCTGCCTGATAATCTTGATAAAGACCATATCCTAAGAAGACTATTCCAACCAAGAGAGCAATAATTGATAAAATCTTCAATGGCGCTCCGACATATTGCAATCCTGCTGAAAATAAGTCAGCATCCCATGACGATGCCCCGCTCATGAAGATTGAGGCTGATAAATATCTTGCAGACATCAATACTGCGGATATCAGACAAAAAACAGAACCTATTCCTTTGTTATTCATTATCTTTCTCTCCCCAAATCACGATTTGTTGTTCTAAGACAACATTAAAGATAATCTGACGTACAATATCCCGACATCACTAAATCTCTGCAAGAATTCTATCAAGATCAGCTTGAATGTCGGCCTTATCTGTTGCATTTCCAAATACATGCAAGGTGTAAAAGGCATTATCTTTCACCCAGTAGGCGGTAAGATCATAATATTCATCATTGTAATAACTATTATTATTTGACCCGCTTGTGGTTACAACCAATACGTGAATGCCGGATTTTGTAGTTACAGTGTTTTGTTTGTAAGTGGCATACCCATTATAAACGCTGCCTATGGTATATGTTTTTGTATTTGCAGTAAGATTTGTCGTCAGAGTAATTCGCGCATTTTGGGTATTGTATCCGGCTGTGACGCTGATTTCGCTAACTTTTCTTTCAATGTTTGCAGCATTGACTGTTGCTTCAATGTGCTTTATCGGCGTATTGGGGTCAGCACTCTCCATTCCAATATGCCCTGTCTTATTTAGCCAATTTAGTGATTCAAGAGGATTATTTACAGTAACACCGATTGCTTCTTCGCATTCATTCCAAGTGTCAGCTTCAAAAGAAACGATTCCCCAAACTTGACTTGATAGAAGTTTCGCTTCTTTGGACATGCTATCAAAAGTGCTCCATTCCTGTGTGAGCTTATCTTCGACCGTGTTGCCTAATGAAGAAAAATCTGTGCCAGGTAATGTCGCTCCAATCCGATAGGATGATTCCACTGTATCCGATACTTCTTCTACGACTTGCACTTCAGTATATGTCAACTGAGCGTCCTCAACTCTTTTTTCTTCGGATGTTGATTCTTTTTCACATCCCGCAAAGATAAAGCAAAACAGAAAAAGCAGAACGATACTTGAGGTTCTTTTCATTATTACCTCCT